>NZ_JBPFDQ010000082.1:0-24470 GCF_059415045.1 Ferdinandcohnia sp. SAFN-114
ATGTCACAATACTTATCTCAAGTATTGCCATTTTGGAGGTGTTTTATATTGTCTCACTATTTTAGGTTAGTCCACATTAAATGCTTATAAAAACCGCTTCTTTCTCCGCCTTCTGTTTTTTTCTTTTCGGTTTTTTCTGCTTGGTAGATTGGGGCATCCTGATTAACTGCTCTTGTTAATAATTCCTCAGGTATGCGAATACCTTGAGCAACCGGCACCTGAATTACTTTTTTACCATTAAAACGAGTCATTTCTACTTGCTTGTCTGCAGCCACAATGATTGCGACTGCCTCATCAATGTCTGCTTGAGTCAGTTCATTTTTCACACCTGTTGAACCATTTGTTTCAACCTTTAAATCAATGTTCATTTCTTTTGCTTTTGCCTTTAATGAGTCTGCAGCCATATACGTATGTGCAATTCCAGTTGGACATGCCGTTACCGCAAGAACTTTTTGCTGTCCTTCTTTTTTCTCTACCGGCGCTTCTACTTCCTCTGATTCATTTTCCTTTTCATTAATAACATCGATTAACTCGTCTGGAGTTTTAACTTGCATAAGCTGTTCACGAAAACCAACGTCCATTAATAATGAAGATAATCTTGATAGGGTTTCAAGATGTGCATTATTTGCCCCTTCACTTGCCGCGATCATGAAAAATAAATGGCTTGGTTGTCCATCCAATGATTCATAATCTACTCCCTTTATGGAGCGTCCAAACGCAATCGCTGGCGTCTTCACTGCAGCTGTCTTCGCGTGTGGTATCGCTATTCCTTCACCAATTCCTGTTGTACTTTGGCTTTCTCTTGTTAAGATTGCCTGTTTGTATTGTTCTTTGTCCTGTAGACGGCCAGCTTTATCAAGTTTTGAGACCAATTCATCAATGACCTCAAGTTTTGATGAAGAAACAAGGTCAATAATGACTGTATCTTTTTTCAACAGATCCGTAATTCTCATCCTGCATGTTCCTTTCTATATTTTTTTCACTTGTACTTGTGAAATCAATTCATTTATTTTCTCTTCCGTTGCTAATCCTTCAGAATAGGCTGTGGCACTGCCGGCTGCTGCTCCAAAATGAAATGCTTCTGTCGCTACCCGTTTTTTTGAATAAGATGCAATAAAGCCTGCCACGACTGAGTCCCCAGCGCCTACAGAGTTAACAAGTGTCCCTTTAGGAATGTTCGCAAAATAGACTTCATCATTCACAAATAGCAAACTACCTTTGTCCGCCATCGAAACAATAACATGCTGCGCTCCCATTTCGACGAGCTTTTTCCCATAAGGAATTGCTTCTTCGGCATTTTTAATCTCAACACCGAAAATTTCACCTAACTCATGATGGTTTGGTTTAATTAAAAACGGCTGATATGGAAGTACTTCGACTAATAAGTCTTTTGTAGCATCAACAACAACCTTAACTTCCTTGTCTTGTAATTTCTCAGTGACTTGTTGATACAGTGTCGACGGTAACGATGCCGGAATACTCCCTGCAAGTACCACCATATCTCCTTTTTGCATTTGATCAAACTTCTCTAAAAGCTGTTCGAGCTCCGAAGATGTAATTTTCGGACCCGCTCCATTTATTTCTGTCTCCACATCAGAATGAAGTTTCACATTAATTCTTGTGTCTCCTTCTACAGTAACAAAGTCTGTTTTGATATTCTTAGCTATTAAGGTATCAATAAGGTATTTGCCAGTAAAACCACCTACAAACCCTAAGGCAACACTCTCTATCCCAACATTTTGTAAAACTGTAGAAACATTAATCCCTTTTCCACCCGGGCTTTTTCGATCACTTTTAATACGATTCAGTTCACCAACCAAAAATTCATCCAAGTCGATAAAATAATCAATGGAGGGATTTAATGTAACTGTGTAAATCATGTTGTCACAACCTTTATGTTGATATGTTCTTGATAGGATATAAGCTCACTCTTTGTTAATCCATTATCTGTTATTAAAGTGACATCCTTTAATGAGGAAATCTTTGAAAAAGAAACCTCATTAAACTTCGTGTAATCAGCTAATATATAAGTTTCCTTTGCTAAGCTCATTGCCGTTTGTTTGATCAGTGCTTCTTCAGGATCAGGAGTCGTAAAACCATACTTCAAATCAATTCCATTCACTCCTAAAAAGCACTTATCAAATCGGTAAAGGTTCAAACTTGATAATGCCCGACTTCCGATTAAGGCTTTTGTACTCGGTTTCAAAACACCACCTATTAGATAGGTAGTAATCCCTTTTTCAAGTATGGGCTCAATCAAGTTTACTCCATTGGTCACCACTGTCAGTCCCTTGTGGTCAAGAAATGGGATCAATTCCTGTGTTGTTGTCCCTGCATCCAAATAAATGGAGTCACCATCTTGAATAAGCTCAGATGCATATTTAGCAATTGCTTGTTTTTCTTTTATATTCTTAGCTGTTTTTTCTATATAACTTGGTTCCAATTGATTTCCGTGAACGTATGACGCCCCACCATGGACCCTTCTTAATTTGTTTTCATTTTCAAGTTGTACTAAATCACGACGAATCGTTGATTCCGATGAATTTGTTCTTTCAATCAGCTCTTGAAGTTTCACAACCCCGTGTTCTTTTAGTAGCGATAAAATAAGCTGATGTCTTTCTGGAGTTAACATCATGTCACATCCTTCATGGATTGTACTCTCATTATAGTGAAATCATTTTTAGAAATCAATCAAAAACATCCATATTCATTCAAAAACACCCACAAGTAACTTTTCCCTCTTTCTTCAAAAAGGTTTCTATTGTATAATGAAAAAAGTTAAATAAAAAGGTTTTCTAGGGTTCCGTAGCCTTTGCTAGTCTGGTCCGAGAGAAAACTCATAGCAATAATGGATGTTCAAAAAGTCCGGTGAAAATGACACATTGAATTTCTGCGTACATCGCTCCGAGAGCATTGTGAATAACTTGGTTATGCGCTTGCGTCTACTAGTTTATTCATGAAGTCAATTCCTCAGCGCAAGGCTGCAAGGGAGTTAACTCAAGCCGTTGCCTCGCTCCGGTACTCAAAGCTAAACCGCCTCGAACTTCGGACGCACAGGATGTGCTAGTGTCGACAATACATGAGGACGTGGCGTTCTTGTCGACGTAGTCCTTTTCATCATTCTTTTTAAATATTTTCTAATTTTGCTATGCCACGGAGGGACAAAAGCCTGGGAGATTATACATTTGTTATAATCTCTCAGGCTTTTTCTTTTTAATCGAAACGATAAGGGGGAATTATAGATGAATTTAGAATGGATAAAAGTCTTTTTTGCGGCTTTTTTTGAAGTATTTTGGGTGATTGGATTAAAGCATGCAGATAGTTTTTGGACATGGACTGGAACTGTCATTGCAATCTATATCAGCTTTCATGCACTTATTGCAGCAGGAAAAAAATTACCGGTTGGTACGGCTTATGCTGTCTTTGTTGGACTAGGTACTGCCGGAACCGTTATATCAGAAATCCTGTTTTTTAATGAACCAGTTAAACTGGCAAAGCTTCTATTAATAGGAGTGCTTTTAGTTGGTGTAATTGGTCTGAAACTTGTTACAAAAGAGAAGGACACAGAAGGAGCTGAAGGTTAATGGCATGGTTCTCACTCATTATTGCAGGTGTTTTTGAAATGTTAGGGGTCGTGCTCATTAATCGACTTCATCAAAAGAAAAATTGGCAATCACTAGTCTTACTGCTTGCCTCTTTTGGCGGAAGCTTCCTATTTCTAAGCATAGCGATGGAAACTCTACCTATGGGCACTGCATATGCTGTTTGGACAGGAATTGGAGCATCTGGGGGAGCCATTCTTGGTATGATCCTATATGGAGAGCCAAAAGACTGGAAACGATTCTTGTTTATTGGGATCATCATTAGTGCTGCTGTAGGCTTGAAATTAGTAGGGTAATTGAAAGGGGAGCCTTCAAAAAGCTCCCCTTTAATCGACAAAATCTGTCTATTTCCACGGAAATAGAACAAATCTTAATATTGAAATTTGTCTAAAAATGAAAAATAGTCCTTTAAAAAGTCATAAAAAAGCTGTTCAGTAGGAAGTAGTTTTCGCTCTTTTGGAATAATAACACCTACCGAACGGGTTACCTCAGGTTGGAGAACCGAAACTTTCACAGTAGAACGTGGAATATTTTCAATTAAAGTCACCTCAGGAATGATTGTTATTCCTAGTCCAGCTGAAACAAGACCTTTAATAGCGTCAATATCTTCTCCTTCAAAGGAAACTGTCGGCTGAAAGCCCAACTGATTACATGCCTTTACAATGATATCTCGTAAGATAAATCCATTCGGGAATAATACAAACTGTTCGTCTTTTAACTGACTAAGACTTAATGACTTATTCTCTGCCAATGGATGCGCGCGTGGTAAAAGAGCTACCATCTTATCCGTAAATAGAGTAGTGCCTGTAATCTTCTTTTCCTGATTTGGTACGGGTCCTAACAGCGCCATGTCGATTTCGCCTGTTTTTACTCGTTCAATTAGAGAATAATAATTGCCCTGTGACAATGAAAACTTAACTTGTGGATGACGTTCTCGAAATGCAGATATCATTGTTGGTAGGGTATAGGCAGCCAAACTGCTTGGAAATCCAATTCGAATCGTTCCTCGTTCCGGATCTAAATATTCTTCAATCTCACGTTTTGCATTATCTAATACATTTAATGCCTGCTCGACATGATCTAAAAAAACTCTTCCGATTGGCGTTAATTTCACATTTCGTCCATCTCGAATAAACAAGTCTACACCTAATTCGGATTCAAGGTTGAACAATTGCCTGCTAACTGCCGATTGAGCAATATGCATTGAATTCGCCGCTTCCGTTACATGTTCTCGTTTTGCAACCTCAATAAAATAAGTTAACTGTCTAAGTTCCACAAGGTGTCCTCCTTAATCCATCTCATTACGGCATTGCTTATATCTTTTATTAATATTGTTTAGATTAATTATTCATTATAAAATAGTAAATATCAAGAATTTACAGATAAAACGTCGGTTTTATTTTTTTTGACTAAAAATATATAGCAAAGAAAGGGTGAATGTACACGATGGCTATGATCGAAAAGTCTATTCCTGTACCAGAGTTAAAACAAGCAACCGATTATATGAACAAAGTATATGAGGAGGTTAAGAAGAGAAATCCTCATGAACCAGAGTTCCACCAAGCAGTGAAAGAAATTTTCCTTTCTCTTGTACCTGTGTTTGCTAAAAATCCAAAATACATGAAACACGCGATTTTGGAAAGACTCGTTGAACCGGAAAGAATGATTACATTCCGAGTACCTTGGGTTGATGACCAAGGTCAAATCCATGTAAATCGTGGCTATCGTGTTCAGTTTAACAGTGCACTCGGCCCTTATAAAGGTGGTTTGCGTTTCCACCCTTCCGTTAACTCAAGTATTATTAAGTTCCTAGGTTTTGAACAAATCCTTAAAAACTCTTTAACCGGTCTTCCAATCGGTGGGGGTAAGGGTGGATCTGATTTTGATCCGAAAGGAAAATCAGACAACGAGGTTATGCGATTCACCCAAAGCTTTATGACAGAATTAGCTAGACATATTGGCCCCGATATCGATGTACCAGCTGGAGATATCGGCGTTGGAGCAAGAGAAGTCGGCTACATGTTTGGCCAATACAAAAGACTCCAAGGTAGCTTTGAAGCAGGCGTTCTTACTGGCAAAGGCCTTGGCTATGGCGGGAGCTTGGTTCGTACAGAAGCAACAGGCTATGGTACTGTCTACTTTGTTGAGGAAATGCTGAAGGAACAAGGTCTTTCTTTTGAAGGAAGCACAGTTGTCGTTTCAGGTTCCGGGAATGTTTCTATTTATGCGATTGAAAAAGCTCAACAGCTAGGTGCAAAAGTAGTTGCATGTAGTGATTCAAACGGCTATATCTATGATGAAAATGGGTTAGACCTTGAAACTATCAAACGTATCAAAGAAGTTGAACGTAAACGTATTAAAGAATATGTATTAGAACACCCAGAAGCAGAATATATTGAAGGCTGCTCAGGTATCTGGTCAATTCCTTGTGATATTGCATTACCTTGTGCAACCCAAAATGAAATTGACTGTGAATCAGCTCAAACACTTATTTCAAATGGTGTAAAGGCAATTGGTGAGGGTGCAAACATGCCTTCTACTTTAGAAGCAATTGATTTATTTATTGAAAGTAATGTCCTATTCGGGCCAGCGAAAGCAGTTAATGCGGGTGGTGTTGCCGTTTCTGCACTTGAAATGTCACAAAACAGCATGAGACTTTCATGGTCATTTGAAGAAGTCGACAGCAAGCTTCAGGACATCATGGCTTCAATTTATCGCAACAGCATGGATGCTGCTGAAGAATATGGCCATCCTGGTAACCTTGTATATGGAGCTAACATCGCCGGCTTCCTAAAAGTAGCTGACGCAATGATCGCTCACGGTGTCATTTAATAAGTCATTCAAAAGCTGTTTCCTCTTTAGGAAGCAGCTTTTTTTCATACACATAAACAACAAACATAAAAGGCACATGCTCCATTGTGAGAGCATGTGCCTTCTCATTCTATGTCTAGCTCCAGCGCCTAGCCCCTCTCAAAGTCTAGCCAATCCATCAAGAAGGATTCTCTTATGCTTGTCTGGGCTGGCAAGTCGCTTGCGCTTTTCTTACAATCAACCTTCTAATAATAGGTCTTCTGGATCTTCTAATAGTTCTTTTACTTTTACTAGGAATCCTACAGCGTCTCTACCATCGATGATTCTGTGGTCATAAGATAATGCCACATACATCATTGGGCGTACTTCCACCGTATCATTTTTATCAACTACAACAGGACGTCTTTGGATTTTGTGCATTCCTAAAATACCAACCTGTGGTGCGTTAATAATAGGTGTTGAGTTTAGAGAACCGAATGTTCCACCGTTAGTAATTGTGAAAGTTCCGCCTTGAAGGTCGCCTAAACCTAATTGGTTGTTTCTTGCTTTTTCAGCTAAGCGGCCGATTTCAGACTCAATTCCTGCAAAGCTTAGTGTATCTGCATTACGTACAACTGGTACAACTAAGCCTTCATCTGTAGATACGGCAACACCGATGTCATAGAAATTCTTAAGAAGGATTTCATTTCCTTGGATTTCAGCATTCACATATGGATATGCCTTTAATGCTCCAATAACCGCCTTTGTAAAGAATGACATGAAACCAAGTTTTACACCATGCTTTTTGAAGAAAGCGTCTTTACGGCGATTTCTTACGTCCATAACAGCAGTCATATCAACTTCATTAAATGTTGTTAGCATTGCTGCTGTGTGCTGTGCTTCAACAAGACGTTTTGCAATTGTTTGACGACGTCTAGACATTTTAATGCGTTCTACGCGTGGGTCGTCATTTACCACTGGTGCTGCTGCAGGTTGTTTTGCAGCTGGTGCTGGAGTTGCAGATGGTGCTGTTTGAGCTTGCTTATAAGCCTCTACACCTTCAACACGAACACGTCCAAGTGGATCTTTAAATGGTACTTCATTTAAGTCAATACCTAGTTCTCTTGCTCTTTTTCTCGCTGCAGGTGAAGCAATGGCTGGCTTGCCTTTTTCTTCAGTAGATGCTTCTGCAACTGGTTCTGTTTTAGCTTCTTCAGCTTGTGGTGCTGCTTCAGCTTTAGGTTCTTCAGCAGGTGCTGGTGCGCTTGATTCTGAACCATTTTCATCAAGCTTTGCAATCACTTGACCAACTTCTACATTATCACCTGGTTGGAATAAGAATTCCTTAATAACACCTGTATGTTCACTGTTGATTTCAACGTTTACTTTATCTGTTTCAAGTTCAGCGATTGACTCACCTTTATTCACGAGTTCGCCTTCTTTTTTTAACCATTCAACAATTGTTCCTTCTGTAATGGACTCAGCTAATTCTGGTACTTTAATTTCGATCATTGCTGATTCCCTCCTTTGTCTGTAAGCAATGCATCTTGCATAATCCACGCTTGTTCTTGTTTGTGAATATCTGGGTCACCCGTAGCAGGACTTGAACGCTTCGGTCTACCAATATAATCTAGTTTAATTTCATCAGATAATATATCCATTAATACCGATTGTAGAGCTGGCCATGCGCCCATGTTTTTCGGTTCTTCTTGAACCCAAACAACCTCTTGTAGGTTCGGATACTGGCTAACTAGTTCTTCTAGCTCTTTCTTAGGGAATGGATACATTTGCTCCACCCTTGCAATATGCAGAGTATCTGCCGTTTCTGCCGGTAAATTCGCAGCTTCTGTTGCTAAATCAATCGCTACTTTACCTGTACATAAGATTAGGCGAGTTACTTTCTCTTTGTTCGTTCCCATTCCTGGTTGCTCCAGTAGTGGCTTAAAGCTTCCATTCGTTAGATCATCTAGTGATGACGCTGTTTGTGGGTGACGAAGAAGACTCTTAGGAGTCATCACAATCAATGGTCTTGCTTCATCAGTTGAAGTAAGCAATGATTGTCTTCTTAATAAATGGAAGTATTGAGAAGCGCTTGTTACGTTCGCAACAATCCAGTTATATTCCCCAGCTGCATTTAAGAAACGTTCCACTCTTCCACTTGAGTGCTCCGGACCTTGTCCTTCATAACCATGTGGTAATAGCATGACTAGACCTGATTTTTGACCCCATTTTGCATGGCCTGAAGAAATGAATTGGTCAATAATTGGCTGTGCCACGTTCACAAAGTCCCCAAATTGCGCTTCCCAAAGGACAAGTGCATTTTCATCTTGAACACTATAACCATATTCAAATCCTAAAACAGCCGTTTCAGACAATGGACTGTTATAGATGGAGAAGGATGCCTTCGCCTCTTGAATATTGTGCAATGGGATATATTTTTCATTTGTTTCATAGTCATTTAAAGCAACATGACGATGAGCGAATGTTCCTCTTTCACTATCCTGACCTGTTAAACGAACTGTTTTTCCTTCTGCAAGAACTGATCCGAATGCAAGTGTTTCAGCTAATGCCCAATCCACTTTGTTTTCCTCATCTAAAGCTGTTTCACGTCGCTTTAAAATACGTTCAAGCTTCGGATAAACTGTAAGTGATTGAGGCCACTGTAATAGTCCTCTGTTGATACTCTTTAATAGGTCAGCAGGTACTGTTGTATCAAATTCTGGAATAGCAGACAAAGCTTTTGGCTTCTTCGGTTTCACGCGCTCTTCATTTTCCACAAAGTCATCAAAAATAGATTGTAAACTTTGCATGAATTCCTCACGTTTATTAGTTAGTTCTTCTGTTGTTATTACATTTTCAGCAACAAGCTGATTTCCGTACTTATCTGCAATAACAGGGTGATTCGCAACCTTCTTGTACAATAATGGTTGTGTTACGCTTGGATCATCCATTTCGTTGTGACCAAATCGTCTGTAACCAACTAAATCAATTAAGATATCTTTTTCAAAACGCTTACGATACTCATACGAAAAGTGAATTGCTGCAAGACAAGCTTCAGGGTCATCAGCATTTACACGTAAGATTGGAATCTCATACCCCTTCGCAAGGTCACTCGCAAAACGAGTTGAACGAGAGTCTGTATTATTTGTTGTAAAACCAACCATATTGTTTGCAATAATATGAACGGTTCCCCCAGTTTCGTAGCCTTTCAATCTACTTAAGTTTAGAGTTTCAGCTACTACTCCTTCACCAGGGAATGCCGCGTCACCATGAATTAGTACACTTATTGCACTTTGCTTATCCTGAACAGGATAACCAGCTTTACTAGTATTGTCCTGAGCCGCTCTAGTAATCCCTAACACTACAGGGTTTACAAACTCCAAGTGACTTGGGTTGTTCGCAAGATTAATACGAGTTACGTGCTCTTTAGGACCTTTAACGGCACGGTCAGCTCCTAAGTGATATTTCACATCACCGGACCAACCATAGTTAATCCCTCTTGAACCTTCCGAAGGAATTAAATCCTTGTTTGGTGCATGGTGGAATTCAGAGAAAATGAGTTCGTATGGCTTATGCAAAACATGTGCAAGCACATTCAAACGGCCACGGTGAGCCATACCGATCATAATATTGTCGGTACCGTCACTATTGCCTTCTTGAATTAAACGCTCAAGCATTGGAACGAGCATGTCTAATCCTTCGATTGAGAAACGCTTTTGCCCAACGAATGTTTTGTGTAAGAATTTTTCAAATCCATCGACATTCATTAGACGCTCTGCTAATTGTTTCTTTTCATCTGCAGTTAGCTTTAATTTAATTCCATTGATTTCAACTTGTTGTCGTAACCATTGTCTTTCATCTTCGGAATCAACATGTCCAAATTCATAAGCAATTGATTGTGTATAAACAGATTTTAAATGTTTATACGCATCCCAACCAGTTTGAACGGAAGGAGGTGCTTCCTCCCAAATATATGTCGCTGGAATATCCATTAAATCTTCTTTTGTAAGATTATAGTAACCAGGCTCTAAAAAGCTGGTGTCTGGCATTGGTCTAGTGCGAATTGGGTAAATATCTGCCGCTATATGGCCGTACGCACGAATGCTCTTAATTAATTTGCCTCCAGATGTGATCGTCTTGATTGTCTTCGGTGAGATACCCCCACTTACTAGCTCTGCTGTTGCTGCTTGCTCATCTGCCGGTGGTGGCCCAAGTTCTTCGAAAAGCGCTTTCACGGAAGGGTCTACTGAACTTGGATCATTCTTGTAATTTTCATACATGTCAAAGACATAACCCATGTTCGGGCCATAGAATGACTCCCACACATTTTTCCTTTGTTGATTATCCATTTGTGTTTAGCCTCCATATTACATTCACAGTAAATACTTGTAATAGATGTTTAAAAAGTGCGGTGAATATGACACTTCGAATTTCTGCGGTCTTTGCCCCGGAAAAAATCATGAACAACGAGGTTATGCGCTTGCGTCTTCTAGTTTATTCTAGGAAGTTAATTCCTCAGCGCAAGGCTGCAAGGAAGTAAACTCAAGCAGTTGCCTCGTTTCGGTACTCAAAGCTGCACCGCCTTGAACTTCTTGGTCCTCTTCATCCTCCTTTTTAAACTTGCACTTGTAATACTTAATAGACAAAATTTGTATTTTATAGAAATATGACGTCTACACTTACTATACCCCATTTTCCACAGATTTCTAGTAAAATGCTTACATTGGAAAACTCCTGAAAAAAGCTGAAAAAACAGGCAAAATAGTGTCATTATATCGTCATAATTCATAATAAATATGTTATTCTTATCTTATAGTCGAAAACAGAAAGTTTCCTTGATATAAATCAAGTTTTACAAGTAATTTTTTAAAATAATAAGTTTTGGAATAACATAAAGTGAAACTCTATTGTAGTACATCAATCCTCTTGAAGTAAAGGGACCGAAAAAAGTAAGTTATACTCTTACACTTTCGAAACGATAAATCGTTTAGACTTCGGCAAGATAGGTAAACTATAGTACAACAAGAGTCCGCATTTTATGGGCATTTGAAAGGAGAAAAAGTGTTCTGTATGATTAGCAGTCCACATGATCCAAGCTCTATTCGACAGGTACCTATTTTTCATGGTTTAAATGAGCAAGAAATGAACCTTTTACAAAAGGTCACGCAAATTCGCGATTATCGAAAAGGGGAAGTGATTTTTAGAGAAGGTGACCCTTCCGATACCCTCTATATTATCGGTGAGGGGATCATTAAAATTACAAAAGTGGCTGAGGACGGAAAAGAACAAATCGTTCGTCTCTTATTCCCTGATGATTTTTTCGGCCAATCCGTGATGCTTCAATCAGAAAATCATTATGCCAACGCAGTAGCAATCAACGATACGGTTATTTATACGATTCAAAAACAGGATTTTGTTAATACGTTAGAACGAAATCACAAAATGGCTCTCCGCTTCATGCGGGCATTAAATGAGCGGATTTATCAAGCCGACGAGTGGATGAGTTTACTGAGCCTAATGGAGGTTGAACAACGATTAGCAAGTGTTCTCCTCTTGTTCAATGACAGGGTTCGCTCTAAGGATGGCCGCTTTAAGCTCCCTATTACTAAAAAGATTCTAGCGTCTCTCATTGGTACAACACCTGAAACCATTAGCCGGAAGTTTGTAAAATTTATTTCTGAAAACCTAATTGAGGTAAATGGACAAAGGGATATCCATATCCTCGATTTTGAAGGCTTAAAAAAGAAGGCAAAAACTTTATAAGCTGTTAAACCCACATGTGATGTGGGTTTTTGTTTTGTCGGAAAAAGGTGATGTCTTTTTTCCAATAAAGTAAAAACGCCCGACCATACTCGGTCGGGCGCGTTAATCCTTAAAAGGAAACATATTGACGTGGGTTCACTGCGTTTGAGTGTCCGCCACTGTATTGTGTTGGACTATATGGTCCGTTATAAATTTCAAAATGAAGGTGCGGACCGGTCGAGTCACCTGTAGTCCCCATATAGCCGATCAAATCGCCTTGTTCCACTCGGTCATATTGACCAACGAAACGTTCCTGTAAGTGTGCATATACGGTGGTCATTTGACGTCCATTGATATAGTGGGTGATCATGATGACATTACCGTAGCTACTTTCAAGTCGTGAGCGCGTAACCGTACCGCCTGCAGCCGCGTAAATTGGAATATTTCCTGGTCGTCCACCTTTTCCAATATCAATCCCAAAGTGCATACTTCCCCAGCGCATTCCAAATTCGGATGTGACTCGGCCTGTTGTTGGTTTAATAAACCCACTATTGTTCACAACAGGTGGAGGTGCTGGTGGTAGTGGTGGCGGTGTAGTACCAGCCTCTTCGGCCTTTTTCCGTTCCTCTTCAGCTTTTTTCCGTTCTTCTTCAGCTTTTCTTTGTTGCTCTTCAAGTTCCTTTTGCCTTTGGTTCCATGCATTGATTTCCATTTGAATTGCCTTTTCCTGCGCAGCTAATAATTCTCCAACATCCTCTAGCGCATGGAGCTCTTTATGCATTTTCTGTTCTTGGGCCTCTAATTGCTTCATAACTTTATTTTGTTCTTGAATTTGTGATTGGAGCTGAACCTCTAACCGATCAAGTTCTTTTAATTGGTCTTCCTGCTGTGCAAGTAAGGTCTTTACCTCTGCTTTATTTTCCTCAAGTAATTTAATATCCGCTTCATGTTCTTTCATAATTTCGCGATCAGCATGTACAAATGTAGATACCGCACTTACCCGGTTGATAAAATCATTAAAGCTTTTTGCACCGAGTAACACATCTACATAACTAACAACTCCACCACTTTGTTGAAGACTACGCATCCGCTCCTTGATAAGCTCGTCCCGTTTTTGAATACGTTCCTCGAGCACTTTCATTTCCGCCTCAAGACGCGCAATTTCTTCTTTCGTTTCCTGAATCTTTGCTTTTATGCTCTCAATTTTACCTCTCGTTTCACTTACAGCAAAATCAAGCCTTTTAATCTCCTGCTCGACACTAACCTGTTGTTGTTTGACTTCATTTAGAGCTCCCTTCTTTTGGGAGATTTCAGACTCTACTTCTGTCTTTTTATCCAGAACTTCCTTCTTTTCATTTTCTAGCTCTTCATTCTTTTGAATCGCTAATACAGTATTAGGCATAGATGTCAATAAACTTCCAAGTCCTATTGATATACCCATTCCAATCATAAGAAGTTTTCTTTTCAACCGGCACATCTCCTTCTACCAAACTAGCAACCTATAAAAGGATGAAAAATATTTATTTTTCACCATAAGTATCATATTTTGCTATATATTCTCACGTTTTGTATTATAACATAAAAAATTGTAATAAAACGCCAAAGTAATATTACAATTATATTTCATAAACACTTGAAAATACTGGGTTTCCCAAAGATTATTCGACAAACTATAGGAACGACGAATCCCAAAAAATTCGACAAGCATCTTGAATTATACTATAAAAAAACTCACCCTTTTTAGGTGAGTTTAATTTCCAGTTTGATCTAACCGGTTCATTATCATTTTTTGGTGTAACAATCTTATTTCAATCGCTTGCCTGAACGTAAGATTGATCTTTCAACAAGTACATTCATCGCATCAATGCTGCTTTTAACAGCCTCATCACTTAATTTAATACAGGACAATTCTGTACAAGCCAATATCACAATTTTACAATGCTCTTTTTCAACAAGATGCCTGATTAGCTGCTCAAGTTCACTAGAATCAACATCGAGATCACTTTTTACATTGTTATATATAATATCCATGACCTTTTCTTGTAAGCTATCATTTGGGGCTAAGAGCTCAAGATTATATTTCTTACAAACATCTGCATAGATTCCGCTGCGAATCGTACCGTTTGTTGCAAGAATTCCGACCTTCGTTCCTTCACCATGCCGATGATGAATTTCTTTAATTGTTTCTTCGACCATGTTGATGATAGGGATATTCGTTAGCTTCTGAAGCTCATCGTAAAAATAATGAGATGTGTTACAAGGTATTGCAATATTAGCAACGCCCGCAGCTTCTAGCAACTTGAAATCATCTTTTACAGCATCTAAGAATGTCTCGCCTGTGTTTGTAAGGATTGCATTTGTTCGGTCTGGAAGGGTAGCATGATTTAGAATAATCATATTTAGATGGTCCTGGTCCTTATGTGCCTCTGTTTTATTAACAATTTTGTCAAAAAAAACAGAAGTAGCCTTCGGACCCATGCCACCGATAACACCTAATTTTTTTTGTTCCATGTTTAAACACCTAGTTTCATTTAAGAGGTTGTTTAAAAAGTGCGGTGAATATGACGCAGGACGTGGCATTTTTGTCGGCCCGTCATTTTCATCCTCCTTTTTGAAACATATATTTTATTTAACCGTCATTGCATGACTCCCTAAGTCAACATAGCTCGCAAAAAACGCATCTGCATCGTATGTGACTTGCCCTTGCAATGGATTCATGACATGCACCTTATCACCTATATAACCATTTAAAACCACGGCATGTAGGTTAGTAGGAGCATTAAACTTTGTTTTTGAGTCACGAATATTCCAAGAATAGTTGACCTTTTTCTTACTTAAGTCAAGAGTTACCCAAACTACCACAGGGTTCCCCTCTTCAAGCTCCATTATGATTTCCTCACGAGTGCTTCCAGTCAGGTCAACAGGTTCTAATTGAGCACCTTCTTTTCCTAAATATGCATTCGCTGCTTGTATAATTGGAGGCGCATAAGAGAAGAATCCGCTCCATTCCCTTGGGTTTCCTGCGTATGCCTTATTTGGATCTGGTCCGTATAAAACATTGTTGATTGTTGTAAAAGGCTCCTTCGGTAAATAATGATCAGCCATATCCACTTTTGAAACATTATAGCCATAAAAATTCAACACGGAAGTAAGTGATGTAATTTCACAGCCGTTTGGAAGCTCCGGTAATTGTAGAACCTTTTCGACTGGTATGAATACTTCTACTTTACCGTTTGATACTTCCCGATATGGGTTATTTTCCTGAGCGTACACAATTGTGAGCCCAGATGTAATCCCGTCTGCCCCTGAAATCAGATTTCTAGCAATGCCTTTAACCGTTTCAACATTCAGCAATAAATAAATGACACAAACGAAATTCAAAAATAATAGTCCTCTTACTATTTTTTTCACTTCTATCTGCCCCTTTACTCTGTAAGACAATCTTTAGACAATTACTAGAAACCATATATATGTGAAGAAAACAAACTTTATAACTCAATAAAGAATTTCTTGTACCAAACAAGGAATACATAGACCGTATAGATGTATCTTGCGTAGTTATGTCTTCCGTGGAAATGGTCATCAAGATATTTAACGAGTTCTTCTGTATGGAAGAATTCTTTCGCGATATCGGATTCAAACATTTCTTTTACAATGTTGTAGTATTTCTCTTCACGAAGCCAGTGTCTCATTGGAACTGGGAATCCAACTTTTTCTCGATTCGACCATTCTTCTGGTAACACCTTTTTCGATGCAGCACGAAGAGCATATTTTGTATCGATTTGATTCACACGCAAATTACTTGGGATATGTGACGCCATTGACATCACTTCTTTATCTAAGAACGGAACCCGTAATTCAATCGAGTGGGCCATACTCATTTTGTCTGCTTTTAAAAGAATATCCCCTGGTAACCAAAGTTTGAGGTCAAGATACTGCATTTTCGTAACATCGTCTTTTCCCTTTACATCATCATACACTTTTTTCGTAATACTTTGAATAGACGGGCCAGTTTGGTATTCCTCTTTCAAGACTTTACGAGCATCTTCTTCCTCGAATACTTTTGCTTGGCCGATGAACTTTTCCTCAACAGGTTGTCCACCTTTCACAAGGAAGTTTGTGATTGTATTTTTCGGAAATGCACCACTAATTGCAGATATCGCGCGACGAATCCCAAATGGAATCTTTTCGTATTTTTCTAGCTTCGCAGACTTCTGGTACCAGACATAGCCTCCGAAAATCTCATCTGCGCCTTCACCAGAAAGGACAACTGTAACATGCTCACTGGCTAATTTTGATAAAAAGTATAACGGAACAGAGGATAAATTTGATTGAGGTTCATCCATGTGATACTGGATTGTCGGTAGCATTTCAAATGCCTGATCTGCCGTCATCAATTCTTTATAGTTTTCTATTTCAAGTATGTCAGATAAATCCTTAGCCAAATTGGTTTCATTGAAGATTCCTTCATAATCCTGGAATCCAACAGAAAATGTTTTGTTTGGCATTAATAACGCCGTAATATAACTAGAGTCAACCCCGCCGGATAAGAAAGAACCTACTTTTACATCACTGATTTTGTGATAGTTAACCGATTCTTTTAATGTATTATTAATTTCTTCTATATAGTGGTCAAGACCTTTATTATCTGCATCAAAATTAACGTCCCAATATGGCTTAATTTCAAGATTTCCTTTTTTATAAATCATGTAGTGACCAGGCTTTAATTTATAGACACCTTTGAAGAAAGTCTCATCAAGCACTGAATATTGGAAAGTTAAATATGGTTTTAACGCGTCTTTATTTAACTCTTTCTTAAATGCTGGCTGCTTTAAAAATGCTTTGATTTCAGAGCCGAAAATAAGTGAGTTGTCTGCTGTATTTTGTGTATAGTATAAAGGCTTAATTCCAAAGAAGTCACGCGCTAAAAACATGGATTCATTGTTTTTATCCCAAATGGCAAATGCAAACATCCCGCGTACTTTTTGTAAAAGGTCTACTCCATATTCCTCATAAGCATGGATAACGACTTCGCTATCTGCGTCACATTTGAAAATATGGCCTTTTTGGATTAGGTCTTCACGAAGTTCTTGATAGTTGTAGATTTCGCCATTGAAGACTAAAACGCAGCTTCCGTCTTCATTGAACATCGGCTGACTTCCTTCTTCAGATAAGTCAATGATACTTAGGCGACGAAAGCCTAATGTTGCATGTTCGTCCGAATAGTGATTACCACTATCTGGACCTCTATGAATTATTGTATCCATCATTTCATTTATTACTTGTACTTTATCTATTTCAAGCTTTGAATCAGCAAAACCAACGAAGCCACACATAGTTTAATCACCTTTACATCTTAGATTTTTACAGTTCGCTTTCCTCTGTTGTTTTACCCGTCACTACGTCCTAACATTTGGCGTTGTTCCTTTGTTAGTCCGGCCACACGGTTGCGTAATGGGAAAAATAATTTCTCGCGCGATACATTAGGTCTCATTTTTGCGATTTGCTGTAGGGCAACACCTGCACCGTAGTCCATGCCTTGTGCACCTGCAAGGATTACAACATCCCCCGGCTCGGCATGAGTTAAGGCTTGCGCAATGGCGTCATCCAGCTCATCATAAAGAGAAACCTGAACTCCCGCTTCTGCCATGACTTCCTTGAACACAGCTGTTTCTTCATCTGTTACATAGTCCTTTGAAGTGACATGGGAGACACTCTTTGTCGCAATAATTTCATTGAACCCTAGCGTTTTTGCCCACTTGACGATCGCCTCTGCATTTTCACGGTTAACCGTCGGACCACGCTCTCCTCGAATCGCATAGACTAAATGCAAATCCTTATATTCCATATATTTCAATGTCTGAAGAGTCACATCAATATTCCCAGCATTCGCAAAGTGGTCATCGATGATTTTAATGTCATCTTCAAAAATAAACTCAAAGCGACGTTCCACTCCACCAAAGTTTTTTAATCCCTTTTGAATGGAGGATACCGGCACTCCGCAAAGAAGACCAATTGTAATTGCCACCATCGCATTATACACAGAGTGCAAACCAGGAACTGATAGTTCAATCTCGAATTCACCTGGCTCAATCTTGTTTTCATAGCGAGAGAAAGGCTTTAAAATCTCAATTGTAAACTTCGCTCTACCCGTGGTCAAATCCAAATTTTTGCAAGCAATATGCCCCTCTTTGCTGTCTAAGCCAAATGTGATGACCTGTGCCTTCGTTTGTTCAATTAAGGAAGTCGAATACTCATCATCCAGATTTAAAATGGCAAAGCTCTTTTCACTTGCATGGCGGATTAAACCTGATTTCACTTCAAAATATCTTTCAAACGAGCCATGGGAATCAATATGCTCACGACTGATATTATTTAAAGTGACAATATCATAGTCTACTGCTTCAACACGATGTGTTTCTAATGCGTTTGATGAAACCTCCATTGTCACATGGGATACATCTTTATCTACCATTTGCCCCAAGTAAAACTGTAAATCAAGGGATTCAGGAGTTGTAAGCTCAGAAGGAATCGCAAAATCGTCAATCTTAATGGATACTGTACCAATAAGACCTGTTCTGTACCCTTCTTCCTCTAGAATTGCATTCGTCATAAACGATGTTGTGGTTTTCCCATTCGTAGCTGTAATCCCAATCATATTCATTTTTTCAGATGGCTTCCCATAAAATTCAGCTGCAAGTCGTGCTAGTGCAATACGGCTGTTTTTTACCACGATCTGAGGAATCTCTAATCCTTCTTGCACATCCTCAACAACACAAGCCACTGCACCATTTGAAATTGCCTGCGATAAGTATTTATGGCCATCCGTTTTATAGCCTTTTATACATACAAAAAGATGTCCGTCCTTCACCTTTCCAGAATGATATGATAGCCCACTAATTTCAATATCCTTATCATCAATGGTTTTTTGAACCTCAATTGCTGTTAGAAGCTCATGTAATTTAACCATTTTGTTCCCTCTTTTCTTAACGTTCTTTTAGATTTGATGTTTTGGAAGTGCGATAAACAACATTATTTACGTTTTTTCCCCGAAATCATTTTTACAAATGAGAAAAACGGTTTTGGATCATTCCAGTCCCAAATTGCGTAGGCCTTTGGTTTAAAATAAGAACGAATGACCTCGCCAAGTGAAAGCTGACCTGTTTTTAAATATCCCTTCACGGCATAAAAATCCTCATAGGCATACCAAAAAACTTGATTCGTATCATGCTTAAGGCCCTTTGGAGGAAGTGGGTTACCCGTAAGCTCTCGATATGTAATGTATGGGAAGTTAAAACCAACCTTATTTAATAACACATTAAAATTGGTAATCCTCACATTTAATTCAATTAAATAATATTGTCCAGTTTCGGCATCCTTTTTAAACTCAATTTCTACAAACCCTTTATAGCCAATCGCTTCTAAAAAGCGTGAGCCTATTTCAAAGAGCTCAGGAACATAGCGTTGCCCCGTATACACAGAAGCCCCAAAATTGATCGGATATTGGCGAAACTTTTGAGCAGTCACCCAATGAGTAACCTTCGCGTCCTGATTTAAATATGCATCAAAGGTATACATATGATCATCAAATCCTGGAATGATTCGCTGAACAATTACCTCTTGTTTTGCTTCTTTTGCCTTTTTGAGCGCTTCGTCTAACTCCTCGCGATTGTTGACGATAAATAATTTTTTACGAAAGATCGAAACAAAGGTTGGTGAATCGGTTGGCTTCACCACACAAGGATATTTTAACGTCTCCTCAATTTTTTCATAGAAATTTTCTTCATTTACACGAACTGTCTCAGGAACAAGCATTCCATGTTCAGTTGCTAACTGATGAAGGAGTTGTTTATCCATTGTTTTCGTATAAAGACCCTGCTCCGTTTGCGGGATTAGATAATACTCTTTTAATTCATTTAAATATTGGTCAATGACTTCCACATAGTTGTCATGACAAGGAATAAGAACAGGCTTTGCTGTTTGCTTTCTTGCATATTCTTTTAAAAAGGAAATAAAGCCTTCTGTGTCTTTTCGGTAATGTGGTGCAATAATATGCTCCGTACAATATTTTGAATCTGCACCATACGTATTTTCATATGAATAATCGACTGCAACCGTATGTATACCTTGCCTGCCTAAACACCTTATTGTGCTTAACCCTATATAGTAATTGCAACCTAAAATGACTGCTTTATTAGTATTCATTTAATATCGATCTCCCTAGTATCTATATCACATTACATTTTATTAGCAAAAATTGTTTGAAAAAGTTTTTTCGACAATTATCCCATTCTCCATATTGACACAGAATAATGGGTCTTTCAAGATGAAAAACACCTTTATCCCGCTTGTTATCGAGCTGTAACATAAATGAAAAAAAGAAACAAAAAATAGAGTACAATATATATGATTTCGTACTCTTTACCCATTTTTCGACTTTTTTCCCCATTCTTTATTTTTAATAGATTTATCATCTTTGTTCTATTATATACGATTGGCTAAATGAACTTTGTTATGACTTAATCGGAAAGCGAAATTCTCGGTCACTCTGTCCCGAACTATCGTGAACCCGCTCAACATATTGAATTTCTGTATCCGACATTAATAATACGGTTGAACTTCTTGTCCCATACCCATTTGTTTGAATAAATAATGAAGAAAGAATCCGTTCCCACTCAAGGGACACCCCAGTTTTGGGTAGAAGGTTGTCGTTTGGCCGGTCTGTGTTCTGAAGGAGCTGGAATAGATTTTCCACTAAATCTTCTCCCATAATAATCTTTGAAAGTTCCTCTTTTCCTTTTTGTACTTTTGGCCAATTTGTATCAAGCAAATGGTTGCTAAGCCCGTGGATACCTGGTTGTACCTTTTCCAATCTTTTTCCGGCATTTGAGTAATAATATAAATGCTGTGGGTCACCTGCTAAAAGATTATAACCAGGATACTGAGAGTTCGTCTCTTCCAACTGCTTCATATACTCGGCAATATCGCCCTTATGGAGGAGAGCCTCTTTTACGATTGCTCCTCTAGACCTTTTACCTACTGAGACTTCACTTGGATCTCGAAAATTCGTGATGGCTGCGAAACGCCCGGTTTTGGTGACCCCCATCCAGGTTCCCATTTTTTCAAGATCTCTTCCAGCCAACAGAGCAGGCTCATCCTCCCAAAAATGAATCGGAGCCGTTGGCCGTTGAAGAAACTCATCTCGGTTGGCCGCAACAATTAATTTATAAATCGGATGCGCCTGATAGGCAAACAAAATTAAACACAATTTACCCACCGCCCTTTTTCACAAATTATAACATTTATGTGGTCACCTTGTGCGATATCAGACTTTTATTCACAAAAAATGTTTCTACCTTTGTTTGACTGTTATCGTATAGGAAAGCGTAAGACTGAAGGGTAAATTGACATTTTCTTTTACACTCAATTCTTAGGATAAAACGCGATTTGAACTTATAGCTCAAATAAAAGTACTCGGTGTGTTCGAATGATGGAGTGTTTCGGGCTCGGATGACTGTCACAACCTCTTGCGAATCGCTATCAACTGGGATTTCGGACTCGGATGACTGGAACTGGTCGCCCTTTGTCCGAATGTATGGGGGATTCGGACTCTCACTGCCGAAACCGGTGGCATTATGTCCGAATATGCGGGGGATTCGGACTCTCACGACAGAAACCTTTAACCTCGTGTCCGAATATATAGCTGATTCAGACTCAACCAACTGAAACCGGTGGACCTGTGTCAGAATGTACGCGAGATTCGGACTCTCACAACCGAAACCTTCAACCTTTGTGTCCAAATGTACACCTGATTCTGAACTATATCTTTCCTTGTATAAAGAAAACAGCGTGAGTACAATCTCACGCTGTTTTCTCTAATATACCTCTATAACTATAACGCCTTAGCTTACTACTTCCTTTGCAACTTCTCGTGCTTTTAGCTCTCTTCTTAAAATTTTTCCGCTAATCTTTGTTTTCGGCAGTTCATCCAATACTTCAATTTCCCTTGGAGCGGAATGTGCTGCAAGATGTTGTTTAACAAACACGCGAATATCCTCTAGTAAGTCTTTCGTTGGGCTGTAACCGTTTTTTAGAACGATAAAGGCCTTTACGATTTCCCCTCTTATTGGGTCTGGCTTTCCGATGACACCTGCCTCAGCAACCGCTTGATGTTCAATTAGCTTACTTTCGACTTCAAAAGGTCCGATTCGCTCTCCAGAAGAATTAATCATATCATCGCTTCGCCCTTGGAAAAACACATAGCCATCCTCATCTAAAATAGCCAAGTCACCTGATACATACCAACCATTTACAAAATATGAATGATACTTTTCTTCATTTTTCCAAACTTCTCTCATGATTGATGGCCAAGATGCCTTAATGCCAAGATGACCTACCTGACCATTTGGGAGCGGATTTCCGTCATCGTCGATTATGGCAACTTTGATACCTGGAAAAGGTCTCCCCATTGAGCCCGTTTTTATAACCTCTGATGGAAGATTGACGATCAATTGTCCGCCCGTTTCTGTCATCCACCAAGTATCATGGATTCTTTTTCCCAAAGCTTCAATCCCCCAGGTAATAACCTCAGGATTTAACGGCTCTCCCACACTTAAAATATGCCGTAAAGAGCGTAAATCGTATTCGTTTAATACTTCATTTCCTTCAGCCTTTAACATCCTGAATGCTGTAGGTGCACTATACCAAACCGTTACTCCTGTTTTTTCAATTGTTGAATACCAGGAATCTGCATTAAATCTCCCACCGTTAACGACAATTGTGGCACGATTTAGCCAAGGAGCAAAGATTCCGTACACCGTTCCTGTTACCCAGCCGGGGTGTGCGGTACACCAATAAATATCGTCCTCTTTCAAATCAAGGACCCATTTTCCCGTTTGGTACTGTTGAATCATCGCGCGATGTGCATGCACAATTCCCTTTGGTTTCCCGGTTGACCCACTTGTATAGTGAATATTAAGGCGCTCTTCAAGCTCCAACCATTCAATCACTCTATTCTCACTTTTCGTTTCAGCTAATGCCTCTACAAGTGAGATTTCATCTTCCTTACACTTTTCTGATCCCTCCGTAATAAACACGGTTTCGAGTGAAGGCAATTCTTGTTTTGGGACCCTTTTTACCAACTCCGAGTCAGTGATTAAAAAACGACCCTCACAGTCTGAAATGCGATCCCTTACCGCATCCTCCATAAATGCTTCAAAAAGCGGTCCTGCAACGGCTCCGATTTTAACTGCTGCAATCATCGCAATATACATTTCCGGGTTTTTCGGCAAAAAGATAAAGACAATATCGCCCTTTTTAACCCCGTATTTTCTTAACACCGACGCTAAGTGGTCCGATTTTTCTTTGATATCTTTAAATGTAAAAATTTTTTCTTCTGCTTCATTAATGTAGTGAAGGGCAACTTTGTCTCCATACCCATCGTCGACATGCCGGTCAATACATTCATACGCCATATTGACTTGCCCAGTTTGATACCAACTAAACTCCTTTTCAACTTCCTCCCATGAAAAGTCTTGGTATACCTGATCATAGTTTTGTAGATTATAGGTACCTTCAAAAGGTCTTATCGCACCTAATTGTGTGGTTGTCAATTCCACTCTCTCCTTTCTTTAACTTAGTAGAGACAATATTTCCGCCTTCAATTGTGCCAACTTTATATCACCACGAGATCTGGGCTTTGGATCATCAATTTGAATCGTTTGATAGATTTCACCCGGCTGCCCTTTTAAAATAACAATTCGGTCGCATAAATAAAGTGCTTCATCGATATCGTGAGTAACGACGAGCATCGTTGATTTGTATTTCTCCCATATTGTCAGCAGCAAATCTTGCAACTGCATTTTCGTAAATGCATCAAGCGCACTAAATGGTTCATCTAATAGCAAAACTTGAGGTGCTGTGATAAGTGCACGAGCAATCGATACTCTTTGTGCCATCCCACCGGAGATATCCTTTGGATAATGATTTTCAAATCCTTGCAATCCTACTAACTTTACATATTCCTGGGCTTTTTCACTTTTCTTACTATCATTCTTTAGACCAAACGAAATATTTTCTAATACTGTCAACCATGGCATTAAACGTGATTCTTGAAAAATAACGCCCACCTTTTCATGAACGGACTTAATGATGTCCCCGCTTATTTTCACCGTACCTGTATAATCCGAATCTAATCCAGATAAGACACGTAATAAGGTGCTCTTTCCACACCCACTCGTACCTAGTACTCCCACAATTTTGTAAAAAGACAAAAAAGTATAAACCAATTGGACAGAAAAGTCTAAACTTCCTCTTCTTGAGAAATTTCGAGACAAA
>NZ_JBPFDQ010000083.1:0-24439 GCF_059415045.1 Ferdinandcohnia sp. SAFN-114
TGTCACAATACTTATCTCAAGTATTGCCATTTTGGAGGTGTTTTATATTGTCTCACTATTTTAGGTTAGTCCAAAGGGATGATTCCAATTGAAGTTGTTTTATATCGCGGTGTTGAAACCCAAAGCGCATTTGAAGTCTTCTCAAGTCTGCAAACCGTTGCAGAGGTTGAAGATATTTTCAATCTTGATTTGAAGTCAAAAAATTTCGATCAAGTCGATGTCCTTCGTTTTATCAGAGAACATATTACCTATTACAAGGGGCACAGTACGCAAGCGAAAGAATTTCAGTATGCGCATATTTCATTCTTTAAATTACCTACACAAGATTTAAACGCATCACACCCAATGGATAAAATGGAATCTGGTCTTTCATTAAACGGATTATTGTCATCGGTTATAGCGATATCAAGTGAAAATGATTACCGCTCAGGGTTCGGATTACTTCATGCACCAAATGAAGAAACATCACTTGTGAGTATAGCATCCTCTTATAATGAGCTTGCTTTTAATATGCAAAATGAAGGTAAAAACTCTTATAGTAAGAATAAAACTATTGTGAAAAGCACTTCGACAGAAGGCAAACATTTATTAGAAAAAATTCTTCATGGGTCACGTTCATTGATCCAGGAGTAGATCTAGATTTCTTCCAAAATTCAAGTCCAAACTTATTGGTGATACATTATAACGACCAACATACATCTTCTGACCGTTATGATGCCATTACAGTAACGGAAAAAAATGCAGAGTATAAACGGGTAATCGCTAATTACTTACACGAACATAATTTTACGATATCTGATAGTAACATTGATTTAGCAATTAAAGCTTTTAACTCTATTAATGGAGAGTGGCTGCTAAGTATTGTTGGAAGTAAGGGACATTTTGCAAGGGAAAAAATCAGTATTGTCTCTGCAATGAAATACTTAGAAAGTTATTTATCTCACTCAAATATTAGATGGATACCAATTTCTTTAGAGGAGATCTTAAGGGTGGCCTCAGCTGTAAATTTAACAAAATCGGATGGTATCTTTTCAACTAAGAATCTAAAATCATCAGGAAAGCACAGTGATGATATTTTAATGATAGGTATTGAAGAGATTAAGGAGCAGTTGTTCATTCATTTTTATCCTGTGGAAGTAAAAATAGGTGGTCTTCAAACTTCAAAAGCAAGTGTACAAATTGAAAAGACTACTGGCCTATTTTATGAACACTTAATCGAAGCGGGTAATGATAGTCGTTTTACGAGAAAATTCTACCGAAATTTCTTTGCGCAAATACTCCTTTCCAATGCGAAAAAGCTATATGCAAATGGGTTATTGTCAGGCCAGAAATATCAATATGTACACAATCTGAAAGCCCGTTTACTAAATGATGAATTTTTAGTCGGACAGCATTTAAATCCTTTTATCGGAAAAGGTGCCGTGCTAACTTTTAGAAAGGATTACCCATTTAGGAAGGCTGAAAGAAAAGATGATATTATCAATCTTACTCTTTTAGAAACTGATGCCTTTGCTGGTTTAACACAAAATACACAAGAAATTACGGAAAAAATGCAAAACGAGTATTTGGATATTGATCCTGGTACATTGTTAACCAACCTTTATCAACCAGATGAAATTGATGTATCTTCCTATCAGTCTGTGCACGGTGTAAGGATTGAAAAGGATGTAGCAGTTGAAACAGATAAAACTGGAATCGAAGAAAAAGTTCAAGAAGATGAGTTACCGGAGGATGAGCCAGAAATAATAGTTGTTGATGATGTAGAGGATAATGATATCGTAGATGAGTTAGAAGAACAAACAAAAATAGACATAAATACTGATACCGAAAAGACTGCTAAAGATGAGACAATTAATTCTGAAGTAGCTCTTCTCATTGGTCATGATATTGGGACAAATCAACCAATTAATTGGGATCATCGAAGAAATATCTCTAATCCTTTAGCAAATCACAATATCATCATCACAGGGGATCCTGGGAAAGGAAAAACCCAGACCACAAAAGCCTTGATTCATGAAATTAGAGCAAATCATATTCCGTTACTAGCCTTTGATTTTAAAGATGATTACATTAATGAAGAATTCCTTAAAACTGAAAAAATGGAAAAATTCGATATCATGATAGATGGGTTACCATTTAATCCGTTAATCCCTTATGTGGATCCGGACCAGGGGTATTTTTTAGCGATTAATCAAATTATTCAAATAGAAGGTATACTAAAACGAATATATAACTTGGGACCACAGCAATCAACACAATTACGAACAGCTATTATAGAAGCGTACAAGCGTAAGGGGATAGAGCCGCATTTACCAACTTATCCATATAAAGTAGAAGAATATCCTACCTTCATGGATGTTCATGACATTTTATTGGAAGATGATAAAAAACATGGAACATTACTCGGACGGATGGATCTATTATTCCAACTGAACTTATTCCGAAAGGAAACGAAATTATCCTTTGAGGAATTAATGTCTGGGAGCTATACACTAAGGCTCTCTCAATTACCAATGAATGAGATAAAAGCCGCAATTGCAGAAATGGTCATTCTTGCAATCCATAATTATCTATTGTCACAAGAGCAACCAAGAAAATTAACAAGGGTAGTTGTTTTGGATGAAGCCCATAGAGTCAGTCAATCTAATGCTCTACTAGAACTCATGAGGGAAGGCAGATCTTTTGGAATAGGTATGATGATAGCTACACAATTTCCAACAGATATAGCACAAGATATTTATGGCTGTACGGAAACCAAACTATTCCTATCAAATGATCAATATATTCATGCAGAAGCCGCTGCCAAGCAAATTGAGGGAGGCAGCACGAGACAAGAAATCAATGAACTAGCGGAAGGTATTCGAAACATGAAGCAATTCAGAGCAGTCTTACGAAACTCACAATATCCAAAAGTGTTTTTGGATGTCATGCCTTATTACAAGCGGGATTAAGAAGTCTATACTAACCTTAATTATGATGTGCAGTTCAGGAGAACTGCACTTTTTTATATGAAAGGCACATATTACTAAAGAAAAGTATTCAAGATATGTAAAGATACAATCGTAATAAAAACCCATATTGTGGTATTTTAGATATAGAGTATAATAAAAAGTTCATGAAAGGTAATTTTCCAAATGAGTACATTACAGATTGAAACAATGCCATTTACTCAATCCTCGATAGATTCACTATATGAAAAGTCGTATTCGGATTATCCTATTGTGTATTTTTTAAATAATAATACAATGGTTTACATCGGAGAAACAGTAGCGGTTAGAAATCGGATGAAAAGCCATAAGAATAATCCGGAACGAAAAACATTGGAAAAGATGACATTGATTATACATGAAAAATTTAATCGCTCGGCTACCTATAATATCGAAACGAAGCTAATCAATTATTTTCTAGCAGATGAACGTTATAAACTACAAAATAAGAGTCAGACAGCGGATAGTATTAGCCATAATTATTACGATAAACCTTTTTATAATGAAAAGTTATTTAATGAAATCTGGGATAAGTTAAAAGAGAAAAACTATGTTACTCATTCTAGAGAGGTTATCGAGAATAAAGATATCTTTAAGCTATCGCCTTTTAAAGAGTTATCTATTGAACAAATTGAGTTAAAAGAAAAGATTATAGAAGTCTGTGAAAACCATGTGAACGACGATAAACCCTTTGTTTTTCTTGTCAAAGGAGAAGCGGGTACGGGGAAGAGCGTTGTATTGAGTGCCGTTTTTAATCGTATACAGGAACTAACTAGAGAGAAATCCTCAGCCCTCTACAGTACGAATAATTTTCTATTAGTGAACCATAGTGAAATGTTAAAAACATACCATAAAATCGCGGGTAAAGTGAAAGCACTCAAAAAAAATAATTTTGACAAACCTACTTCTTTTATTAATAAACGTAAAAAAGCCAATGAAAAGGCCGATATTGTGTTTGTTGATGAGGCTCATTTGTTATTGACTCGGCCTGATAGCTTCAATAATTTTAAAGAGAATAACCATCTCGAAGAAATTATGAAATATAGTAAGGTTGTTATTATCGTCTATGATGATAAGCAAGTATTAAAAATGAAGAGTTACTGGGACGAAAAGAAGTTACTAAGCCTAGTTGATAACCGTAACTCTGATGAATATATCTTAAAAAATCAATTTAGGATGCGTGCTAGCCTTAAGATGATTACGTGGATTGATCATTTTGTCGAGAAAAAGATTACTCCGATTCCTAGTAAAGAAGAGTTTGATTTTCGAATTTTTGATTCGGCAGCTACCATGTATAAGGTAATACGGGAAAAGAACAAAGAATTGGGACTGTCAAGAATTGTTTCTACTTTTGACTATGTTCATAAGAAAGATGGCGGAACGTACTACATTAAAGAAGATCAACTAACGATTCCTTGGAATACAACAGAGGGAGATACCACTTGGGCTGAAAGGGAAGAAACAATTAGAGAGGCAGGTTCAATATATACCATTCAAGGGTTTGATTTAAATTATGTGGGTGTCATTCTTGGTCCATCCGTTTCGTATAACGAGGAAAAGGATGAATTGAAAATCCTAACAGAAAACTACAAAGACACAGAAGCCTTCAGAGGTAGAGATGAATTTGATGATCCAGAAAGTGTAAAAGAGAAAATTATATTGAATTCAATAAACATCCTATTAAAACGAGGCATTAAGGGTCTTTTTATATTTGCTAGTGATAGGAAATTAAGAGCACGCTTAATGGAACTTTATAAAAGGCGTGAAAACGACTATGGGAATGCGATGGTCGCTGAAGAAGGAACTGATTATCAGTAGGAGCATCTTTTAAATAGAAATTTATAAAATGATCTGTTGTAAAGAAAGGGGTTTAAACTTGGAATACTTAGATTCATTTAATAGTGATGATAGTAGAATCGATAAAATCGTTGCAGAATTAAGAGAAAACTACCCTGAAATTGATTGGCAAACACAATGGAGTGATGATGAGGATATACAGGGTAATCCAACATCCTATGTTTCATTAGTTGTTCCTGGATCACAATATGAAGAAGCCGAACAAATCTATCAAGAATTAAAGGAGGAGGGGTTTGATTTTGAAACATCCATCTTTGATTCATTAATTGAAGAAATTACTGAGTTCCGAGATGAAAGGGATTGGAAACAATTCCACAATCCAAAGGATTTAGCTATTTCTCTTTCGCTAGAGGCAAGTGAACTATTGGAAAACTTTCAATGGAAATCAAGTGATGAAGTTGTAGTTGATAAAATCGATAATATAACAGATGAAATAGCAGATGTTGTAATATACGCACTATTAATAGCTGATGAATTAGATATCAATCTGGAAAAAGCCATTAAGGATAAACTTAGTAAGAACAGACAGAAGTATCCAGTTGAAAAGTCTTATGGGAATAATAAAAAGTATACTGATTTTTAATCTTTGCAGATTAAAGGTTGTTTAGAACCTACAAAAAGTGAGCATCCTCGGCTTTTTTTGTTAAACAAGCCATGTATAAATCAAAAAAAAGTAAATAACAATGAAATAACATACTATTTTGTGGCACTATAAATATTATTTTGTAAATTACATATTGTTAGTCACTTTATTCTAAAAATTTATAGAAAAATACAAAAAATAGCCCTTTCGACCTCTACCTTGAACTTATATTTGTGTCTTTTGAATCATAAAATCTCCATATTGGTCAAATTTAACAATTTGAACATTTGCCTAAGAGGAAAGGAATATGGAGTTTATAGTAGGCTGGTATGACATCTAGCGTCTATTTAATGAATATGATCGCCCATTACCGGTGAGAAGCTTTCAGCAGGAGATCGTGTTCTTGCTGTAGGATTTCTAGCTCTTACACATGTCCCACCTGCAAAGGCAGCTAGTGTTAGAGGAAAAGCCGCAGTAAAAGGTGTAAATCGGGTCTACCGTCCCTAGCGAAAACACCCGAAACATTTATAAAAATACGAAATGTCCAAGATTCGAAAAGGGTTCAACAAGCATTCCGCTCCGTGTAGAATAAATAAATCTGGTGTTAGATATAAAGAAGGAAAACAGGTTTCTAATAGTGTAAAAGTTAATTATTAGCAATAATAGTGCCAAATTCTTTTCTCCATTGTCTTATTAACCTTCCCGTGGAACTCGAGATAATCTAAATATCCGATAACCTCAGACATAATGTTAAAAAATTTAATTTCGTACTTTTCTCTATAGATAAATTGGGCAATCTCACTTACAGTTGTTATTCCGGACTTAATTATGTGTATGTATTTGTTGGCATTATCGTCTATCCTTTTTAATCTTTTATTTATTAGATCAGTAGGCCTTCGTATGATTGGGCCGTGACCAGGAAATACGAAATCAACTTGTAATTGCAAGCATTTTTCTAGGGAATGTTTTAGTTGTAGTAAAGATTTAATTCGGTTGCCATTATAGTCGGGTTCAATGAACGCATTGCTAGACATATTTTCAATCAATAAATCACCAGCAAAGAGCCATTTGTTTTGTTTATTATAAAATCCGATTAGATCTGGAGCATGTCCTGGGATTTCCAAAATAGTAAAACCTAATAGATGGTCACTGCTAATTTCCTGAATTTCACAATCAATTCTATTATCATCGTTTAGTATAATTGGGTTATTTATATCAATTACTTGTTTCTCGCCTACTTGACCGCAACCCATCTCTTGGTATAGCTTTTTAAAAAAATCTACTCTCATATTCATATAACGACCGTCTCTTTTTAATCGGAGGATGGCGTCAGGGTGGGCGTAGATTGGAATTGAGTGAGTGGAAAGAATTCGATTAACTAAGCCAATATGGTCACTATGATGATGCGTTAATAATATTTCTGTTATATCAGTTAGGGTGTAATCATGCATTTTTAATGTCTTTTGTAAAGAATTCCAGCATTCTTCATTGTTTAGACCAGCATCAATTAAGGATAAGGCTCTGCCTTGTTTAACTAAGAAGAAGTTAATACTTTTTAATTCATTGGAAGTTGGAACTGAAATAGGAAATACCTCCACATCTTCTTTTTTAAACAACACATATATCCCTCCAACAAATTGATTTTCCTACTTTTATTTCAATTATATTTATCTTATATAATTTAATACATAACATTTAAGAAAAATATGGAGAATATTTAAATTCTATTATTTAAGATACAAAAATAACTATTAATCATTTTTGCGATTTTCATCAGATTGAAAATACTCAATAAATTTTCTTGATGTCGAAGAGAGGTAACGACCCTTTAACCAAATCACCGCTGAGGGCCTAGCCATAATAGGAGGATCTAAAATTTCTTTAAAAATAAGGTCGGTATTCGGTATAAGATTTATTGCGGATTTGGGAACCAGAGCAATACCTATATCATGATTAGCCCAGTTAAGTAGTGTCATAATGTCGCTGCTTTCGCAAATAATTTTAGGTTCAAATCCAGCGTTCAGGCAAGCGCTTTTAACCATATCTACTGTGTACATCTCATGATTATACATTGAGGTACCACTTTGTCTCCGAAGTAACATTAAGGGCTTTTCTTTCAGTTCCGATAGTTGAATATTTGGTTGAGTGTTATTCTCATTCCACTTTTTGCTCATTGCAACAACTATGGGTTCATCTGGTAAATTTAGCATTTCGAATATTTTATGGTTAATTGGTAACCTGACAATACCTAATTCTATAATCCGATTTTCCACTAACTCCATAATTCGGTTAGGATCGCCTTCCCATACTTGAAATTGGACCTCCGGGTAATGAATTTGAAAATCTCGAATTCTTTCTGGTAATAGTTTTGCTCCTAGTGAAGCAATAGTGCCGATAGATAATGTTCCCCTTGTTCCCTCCGATAGTTCTCTTACTTCTTCGATACTTCCATTCATAAAATCGAGTATTTCTTTAGCACGTTTGTAAAATAATTTACCTTCCTCAGTAATAAGCAGTTTTCGGGTATGTCTCTCAAATAAAGTTACACCCAATTCACTTTCCAGAAATTTAAGTTGTTGACTTAACGGTGGTTGAGCCATATTCAAGCGTTTAGCTGCTTGAGAGATTTTACCTTCTTCCACAATTGTAATGAAATATTTTAGATGACGAATTTCCATACTATATCATCCTTCCGAATGAAATTATATTGTTTCCAAAGCATTTTTTGGGGGATTAAGTAATGAGATGGATAAATGATTTTAATATCCTACTTTCTAATTTTTTCCTTTATTTATATTTATAACATATAAATAGTGTATAAAGTAAATATTTTTCTTAATTTTTAGAATATGTTAAGTTATTAATATATTAAATTTGAGAAAGGAGAGAACCATAGGAATTAATTAAGTTTGTCGTAATTATCAATTCTTATTATGGAAGCGATTACTTGTTTGTTTAGACTATTAAAGAGGTGAGTATATGAAAAATTTTAAACTTGCTTTACCAATTTTATTGATGATTGGAATTTTATTAAGTGGATGTAACTCTGAGGGGTCTTCTAGTACACCTGAAACATCTAATTCAAAAGCTCAAGTAGAGCACGAAAATGCACCGAAGCCACTAAATGAGTCTGTAGACATTAAAATTGGCTATCCTACACAAGGTGCATCCATGCTTCCTCTGTGGGTGGCTAAAGAAACAGGGATATTTGAAAAATACAATGTAAATGCAGATTTAGTTTATATTGCTGGAACCCCTAAGGTTCAAGAAACATTAAACAGTGGAGGTATCCAAGCCGGCTTAACTGGTATTGACCCTGTAGGAAAAGCAAAGGTTGCAGGAATCGATTCTGTTATTCTCTCAGCAGTAGCTGATCGAAGTGTTCTTTATTTATATGGACAAAAGGACGCAAAAAAATCGGATCTAGGAAATGAATTAAAGGGTAAGACGGTAATTACCGCTGCCGAAGGTTCATTATATGATCATTTAGCTCAATCCCTAATTAGAGAAAATGGGTTGACACCTAGAGAAGATGTAAAAGTCCTCAATATGGGTGGAGAGGGTGACCGCACTGCTGCGTTTATGAGAGGGGATGGCGACTTCTACGTTGTTGCACCACCAACTTCATTTAAGATGGATGATATGGGATATCCACAATTGTACGATTTCAAAGAAAAAGAGGTCCTTAACTCAGGTATTGCAATGAAGGTAGACTATTATAAAGAGAAACCAGAGTTAGCGGAAATACTTGTTGCTTCCCTGATAGAAGCGAATGCATTCATTACCCAGAATAAAGAAGAAACAATAAAAATCATTTCAAAATATACAGGAATTGATGATTCGAAATTAGCAGAAAAAACATATAACGTCAATGTTGATACACTTCCTAAAAAACCATATGTATCTGATGAATCAGCACAATTTTTTATTGATAACTCGGACAGTGAAGAAGTAAGGAAGATGAAACCATCCGATCTTGTTGATATGAGTTTAGTGAAAAAATTAGATGAATCTGGTTTTATAGATAGTTTGTATGAAGAATAGAGTCTCTTTATTAAGGGAGGAGTGGAAAATTTGACTACTATTGCTAAGTTACAATCAGAAAATGTATCGATTACATATCCACTTAAAAATGGTGATGAAATAATTGCTGTTAGTGATTTCAATATGACAGTTAACGAGGGAGAATTTGTTTGTATTGTTGGCCCAAGTGGTTGTGGTAAGTCAACAATGCTAGGGGCCATTGCTGGTTTTCAAAATATAAGCGAAGGAAATCTCTACTTGAATGGTAATCCCATTAAGGGGACTGGGCGTGATCGTGGTGTTGTATTTCAACAAGCCTCACTATTTCCTTGGCGTACTGCCATTGATAATATCACCTATGGCCTTGAATTAGCAGGTACTCCAAAACAAGAACGATTAGCTAAAGGAAGGGAACTTTTAAAATTGGTAGGTTTGGAAGCATTTGAAAATCATTATCCAAACCAATTATCAGGTGGTATGCAACAACGGGTAAATGTTGCTAGAGCACTTGCTATAGAACCTAGCCTTATGCTATTAGATGAGCCGTTCGGCGCATTAGATGCACAAACGAGAGAGTTTATGCAACTTGAACTCCTACGAATCTGGAGAGCAACGAAACAAACAATCATTTTTGTTACTCATGACATCGCTGAAGCTGTTTACCTAGCAGACCAAGTAATTGTTATGACTGCAAGACCCGGAACAATTTGTGAAAAAGTGAAGATTGACCTAACACGACCTCGCCCTTTAGAAATTAAAAGAAGTCCTGAATTTATGGAATATGAGAAATACATCTGGGATCTTATTGTACAGGAAAAAGAACTTGAAAAAGACATGGTATAAAGGGAGGGAAACAGTTGAATAGCATAAAAATGAAAGAAGAAATAAACAGTCGAAGTCAGCAAGATGGATTAATACTTAAGAAAAATAGCACAAGTAGAAAAAATCAATTGAATACTGGGAGTTTTTTATTAAATAATCTTGGGCTCATCACTGTAATTCTTGTCTTAGCTATTTGGGAAACGCTGTACCAAATAGGCATTATAAATCCAATTTTTATGAGTGGTCCCTCGCAAATTGTAAAGGTAGGATACGAATTAACAGTAAGTGGAGATTTGATTGATAATCTGCTTTTCACACTCGGAAACTTCAGCCTTGGATTCGGAATGGCAGCCGTAATAGGAATCCTGGTCGGCTTAGTAACTGGTTGGTACCGACCTCTAGGAAAAGCATTTGATCCTTTTTTGACTGCTATGCTTGGTACACCTCGTATTGTATTGTTACCATTAATCACTCTATGGGTAGGTGTAGGTTTTTCGAGTAAGGTTGTTATTGTGTTTATTGCAGGCGTTTTTCCAATTATCCTCAATACAATGACGGGAGTAAAGAACCTAGACCCAAATTTAACTAGAGTCTCAAGTAGTTTTGGCGCATCTGCTATACAAACGTTTATTACAGTAGCACTTCCCGGGTCATTACCGCAGATTGTTTCTGGTCTTAGAGTAGGGATTGGTCAATCATTAGTAGCGGTAATTGCAGCTGAAATGTTTGTTTCGACAGGTGGAATCGGTTATTTTGTAGCACAATCATCTGCTAATTTTAATATAGACCGAGTTTTCGTAGGTATTATCGTCATTGTTATTTTGGGGATATTAATTACGAGTTCTGTTAAATGGATAGAGTCACGTTTACTAAAGCATCGAGTCGAGTAGATTACTACACTTCTAATGGTCTGAATTTTCAAATTAAAAATGCGAAAAGCGCTTATAAGGGGAGAATGTCATGATAAAAGATGAAAAGAATACTTCTACACTAGCAAAACCGAATTTTACAAGTCCGCCTTTAATAAACAAACAAACACCTCGTTGTCCTCCAATGATTGATATTAATAGTGCTGAAGAATTAATCCCATACTTAGATGCAGTAGCAAAACGTCCATATAATCATGGACTTCATGCAGGGTGGGATTTGCAACCTGGTGAACGAGTACTGCTTCGAGTTGATAACTGGCACGACCCAATGGTAATTGATGCATGTAAGATGATTCTAGAGAAATACAATACAAAATATGAAGTTAAGTATGTTGATAAAGGACCTATTGTAAAATGGAAGGGCCATAATGAGGTTGAGTATTACCTTGCTCGTACGAAAGAACTTGCTGAGTGGATGGATGAATGGGAGGAAATGGAGAAGGAAGGAGAATATGACAAACTTCTATGGGGATATGGTGGCCCAGTTTTAAGGGATACGAATATAAAAATTCAACGGATGCCTTTTATTACACCTGAACTCACAGCAAGCCCAGCCCATACGATTCCTTATGAAATTATTGAAGCCCTTGATAAATGGACCTGGGATAAGGTTCGAAATTCGCGCAGAATTAGAATTACAGATCCTGAAGGTACGGATTTAAGTTATACGAACCACGATGAGTATTGGGATTCAAAACGAGAATTCTACAATCCAGATTTGGTTAATCGATTTTGGGCAGGAAACACCGGTTTTGGTAAAACATATTTACCTGGGCATGTGTTAGGACGTCCATGGATGTATATTCCAAAAGAAGATGCTTGTGGCGTTATTGCTGGTACTAGTAATCATATCGGGCCAGTTCCTTGGATTCAACTAGATGTCCAAGATGGAAAGATTACCGACATCCATGAGGGAGGAGAGTTTGGTGACAAACTTCGTAAAGTAAAGGCTGAAACAGATCACTTACAATATCCAGGTTTTCCTGATAAAGGATTATTTCGATGGTGGGAAGCCTCCATTGGTACGAATCCACATATTCACCGTCCTAGAAGAGGATTTCTTAATGGTTGGTTAAATTGTCTATATGAACGCATGCGTAGCGGAGTTATTCATTTAGGATATGGGACAATTATATCAAGTTCTGCAGAACGTGAAGCAGCAAAAATGGGATTACCTGTTGGACACTGGCATGTGCATCTATACTTTCCAACTGTAACTTGTGAAATGATAGGTGGAGGAACCGAAACAATCATTAAAGACGGACATTTAATGGGATTGGATGACCCAGATATTCGCAAAATTGCTGCTAAATACGGTGACCCAGATTTATGGTTGTCTGAATCTTGGATTCCTGCAGTCCCAGGTTTAAATATGGGAGGAGATTATTGGAAACATTATGCGAATGATCCAGAGGATTGGGTGCTTACAGAGCTAAATATTTGTGAAAATTATCATCCTCTATTCATGAGCATGGTAGGAGCAGATCCAAAGTATTGCAATAATCCACTTTGGAAACTACCTAGCGAGAAGGACCGTGTTAACTCCAATCATATTTTACATTCACATGATAGCTGTTCTTGTGGTGGCCATCACGGTTAATGTCTAGACTTTCAATCAATCATTAATACTAATTTTTTTATCGGGTAGCTTCTATATAAAGCTACCCGATTTTAGAACACTGACTACTTATTCAATTAAAAGATTGCCATTCTAAATCATCGAAAGGTAGATGAAGATGTCTATACTTATACAATTATTAGCATTCTCTATTGTTTTCATTGTTACTGCTAGTGTTTATCGATTAGTATACAAAGTACGAGAAGCTCTTACGTGTACAACTGCAATGATGTCAGCAATGATTATTGGCTCTATGGCTGGCCTTATAATGGGCACTATTCTTGCTCTCAACGTAAGTTTTTCAATAAACTCTTTGCTAGCCATGATTATCGGAATAGGGGCAGGGGTGATTATAGGTATACCATTTAACTCCATGGCGATACTTGACGGATTAATGGCTGGTGCTATGGGAGGAATGATGGGAGCAATGTTAGGAGCTATGTTAACATTTAATTTTATCTATATTCTAACAATCTTTTTAATTGCTATTCTACTTATTTCCGTTCTTTTACTTAGTCAAACGATTAAGCAAGAAGCGGGTATATTAAAACAAACTAAGCCACAAGGGAATCGAATTAAAGGTTTATCCATTATTACTGCATGTGTTACAGTAGGATTATTTTCAATAATCGTGATAAGTACTTATGATAATAAAACCAGTACATCTAGCGATGAACAGATGCACACCGAACATCAGCATAATACAGATTAAGATAATCTTTGGGCAATTATATTATACTAAATCAACAATGGAGATGAGTGAGATCATCTCCATTTTATATTTAGAACGAATGAACAATAAATTTCATTATCTATTGTTGAGAAATAATTAAGAAATTAGTAACTCGTTAGTTAAAAAATAGCCCTTTTGACCTCTGTGTTGGATGTATATTTGTGTCTGTTGAATCATAAAAAACAAACTCCTTACTGGTAAAATTTACAATATGAACATTTGCCAAAGAGGAGAGGAATATGGAGCTTATAGACGAAATCGAGAGGAAAGTGCAACGTAGAAAATATTTAATGATGGTTGATATTTTAGAAGGCTATCGTTCGAATATTCATCAGGCATTAAGCAGAATGGGCAATAGCAAACAGATTTATCGGTCTGCGCACGGTTGTTATGCGCATCAATGGAAGGGGCAAACAAGAGATGCGTATGAGGAAATTGCAGCGGAGATTAATAGTACAGGGAACAAAATCAATCATCAGGGTGAGCTGTTGATCAAAGAAATCAACAGAGAGATTCGAAGATTGCTAGCTAAAGCGGAGGCCCTGCGATGAGTGATATTAAAGTTAAGGCCGAGGAGTTAGAGGATTTTGCTAGTCAAATTGGAAAAGCAGAGCGGGAATGTGACGATGCTTTAGATGCGATTAATTGGCATTTTTCTTCACTGCTAGCGAGTTTTCCAGGAGTTGTTCCAGGCTCCATACATAATTTAGAAGCTGATTTAAAATATTCGATCAAAAAATACAAAAGCAAGCTTGATGATGCCCAACAATTAATTAAGCTGACCGCTACGAATATGAAAAACGATGAACAAAAGATGTCTGGTAAAGTAGGCGAGTTTCTACTTGAGCTTGTGGGCTGGTATGACATCCAGCGTGTATTTAGTGAGTACGATCCCATTACCGGTGAAAAGCTTTCAGCAGGAGAACGTGTACTGGCTGTAGGATTTCTCGCACTGACATTTGTCCCACCTGCAAAGGCAGCTGGTGTTGGAGGAAAAGCCGCAGTTAAAGGTGTAAAAGCGGGTCTCCCTTCCCTAGCAAAATTACCCGAAGCATTTATGAAAATACGAAACGTCCTAGATCCGAAAAGGGTTCAACAAGCATTCCGCTCCGTGTATAATGAAGTGGTAAAAGGTCCAATTGCTGCAACGAAGGTTTGGTTTGATAAAGTTAAAAAAGGAATTGGAGACATTCCGATTCCACAAATCAGACAAGAGGCCCTTGCAGGTGTAGGAGTCGTTAATAAAACCGTTAAGGATGCATTTGGTGAGGCAAAGGATTATATCCAGCGAATTAAAAGTTCGCAAGTGGATGAAGTGGATGTTAAGGGTGTAACTAAGGATACTGGTAACGTTTCGAAAAAGGTAGTCTATGGAGACCAGTTTACAAAAGTTGATGGAAAGAAAGCTTTGAAACCTGATATCGAGTATACAACAAATGAAGGTTATCACTATAAAACCGATAGTAATGGAAGAATATCGAGTGCAGAGGCCAAGTTGCAACTTGGTAAAGCAGAACGTAACCAGTATGCTCAAAGAATTGTTGGTGGAAAAGATAGATTATCTAACGATGATGGTGGCCATTTGATAGCTAGCATATTCAAAGGTTCAGGTGAAATTGACAACCTTTTACCAATGAATGCTACTTTAAATAGAAGCGAGTATAAGACATTAGAAAATGCATGGAGGAAGGCATTACAAGAGGGAGGCGAAGTATCGATTAAGGTGAAGCCAAAATACGACGGCAATTCTCTTCGACCAAGTGAATTTAAAATTAACTATACAATAGATGGTAAAAAATATTCGGATAGACTTACTAATTATGTAGGAGGAAAGATCGATGGAGACTAATAAGATGGAACAACTATATCAAGAAATTGCGAATATATTAGTTAATATAGTTCCTGAAGAATGGAAAAAAATATTATTATACGCTGAATACAGAGAAGGATATAAAAAAGTTTATTTCTATTATTTCCCTGAAACTGGAGATAAACCTATTTATAGCCTTGATATAGTAGATTTATTTACAATTGATGAAGATGAATTAGAAGAATTGGAGGATGAACTATACAAGTGTTTTTCAAGATTATGGGAGGAATTCAAGGAGCAAGAACAAGAACAATGGACTAATCTAACCTTTATTTTAGAAAACACAGGAAAAATGAAGATTAATTATGGATATGAAAATCTTTCTGAGATTAGCCCAGTAGAAAAACAAGATAAATGGGAAGCTGAATACTTAAAGTAAAACAGTATATTAATCAACCCTATCGTTTTAGGTAGAAGGGAAGATTTTGCAATGTCTCAATGGAAAGACTTATTAAAAGAAATAGCAGAAATTGAAGAAAAATATGGAGGCACCCTTAGAAAACCAGCAACTAATGCAGAAATATCTAACATGGTAAACGAGGTTCATCAAAAATTTGAAAACATTGTTTTACCTGATACATATGTTAATTTTCTAAAAGAAATAAATGGACTAGATTTTAATGGATTAGTTTTCTATGGTGTAGATGAGAGATTGCTTGACCAGAAGGAAGAAGAAGTTCATGGGTTTATTGAGACGAATGAGCTTTGGTATAAAAATGATTGGCAAAGAAAATATATCTTTTTTGGTGATTCTGATACAGCGTGGTATTGTTACAACTCGAAAGAGAATAATTACGTTGAATTGGATAAACCCTCTGGCACGTTAATCCAATCCATTGAAAGTTTTGATTCAATGTTATATAATGCGTTGAAAACTGTACTTTTGTAAGTGAATTTTTTTAAAAAATCATCTTTTGATAAATCTGTTAAGTAGACGATCATTGCTGATCGTCTTTCTTATTGTATTCATTCTGCGCAGACAACATATGTTAATGTAGTAAAGGAGGACATTGGTGGTGAACCAACGCCTTTTATTGTGCCTTTAAGCTATAATAAAAAAAGATTTTATGGAAGAATTACAGAATTACGATGATACATTGTTTAAGGAGAAAAATGGGGAGGAGGGCAGCTGAATTGGCAACTATACTTAGCGATTTTATAATAGATAAAAAAGTTGATAAAGATATGATTTTAAAATATACGAATAAACTACCTGAAGAATTAATAGGAACATGGAAAAAATATGGTTTTGGTACTATCGCAAATGGGTATTTAAAAATAATTAATCCAGACGATTATTTAGATATTTTAGAGAGAAGTTATGTAAGGCATGAGCAAGCGATTCCCATTTTTACAACCGCAATGGGTGATATTATAGTTTGGGAAAAAAATAAGTATGTAAATTTATTAAATTATAGGAAAGGTTTTGTTAATGTTGTTTCATCCGGATTTGAATTCTTTTTTGATGACATTCAAGATAATGAGTTTATGAACGATGAATTAATGTGGCAACCTTTTCCAGAGGCGATTAGGAAATACGGTGAACCTTCCTATGATGAATGTTTAGGTTATACCCCACTATTAGGCTTAGGTGGAGCAGAAAAAGTAGAGAATCTAAAAAAAGTTAAATTAAGAGAACATATTCTTATTATTGCTGAATTTATGGGACCAATCGAGTAAATTCATAAAAAATATATTTAGTATATGATGTGAATATTACGTTAGTTAATAACAATAAGCATTTGATTGTCTCTAGGCAACAAGTGCTTTTTTGTTTGATAGTCCAATCCTTCAAATTAATAAATGGTGACAAATACCAAAGTAGAAAAACTTATTATGTAGGAGGAACGATGGAGACTAAAAAGATGGAACAACTGTATCAAGAAATTGCGAATATATGGCTAATATAGTTTGATACAGCGTGGTATTGTTACGACTCGAAAGAAAATAATTACGTTGAATTGGATAAACCCTCTAGATCGTTAATCCAATCCTTCGAAAGTTTTGATTCAATGTTATGTGCTGCTTTGAAAACTGCACTTCTTTAAGTGAATGATCTACTAGAAGGTTTTAAGGAGATAAAAAATTGAAAAATGACGTATCTTTATGGTTAGGATGCTTTAATGACAAGGAAGAATTCGAAAAGTACACAGCAATCAAATATAGTGAAGATGGAGATAGTATCCCTTCTATTTTTGAGCAAGATTTTAATCTAGGTTATTATAATAGGGACTTAATTGAAAAAGATTGGATTCCTAATGCTAAAGATGATATAGAAAAACTTTTGTTGGATTTTTCGTACGATAACCAAATAATAAAGCAGTACAATAACATAGAATTAAAATCAAAATACAATACGATCATCTTAATGCCTACAAGTTGTACTTTATAGGTACTGCAGAATACATAGATTAATATAATTTATAGTTTAACGGCTTATAGATACAATTAGAAACGAAATACAATATAGAAGTAAAATTAAAGCACTTGATTAATCGTGGTATCAGGTGTTTATTTGTGAAAAGTAGAGCTAAACGAATAGATAAAGCTGAGTTGTAAAAGGAGATACTTTGAATGGATAAAGTGGAATTAATAAAATATTATTAATGAACATATCGAATCAGATGACTTTACGGGTGGTGTTGACGATAGTCAAATCAACTTTGTCCAAGAAGAGCTGGGGGTTGAATTACCAGAAAGTTATAAGTGGTTTTTAACTACGTATGGTTCAGGTGGTTTATTTGGAGTTGATATTTTAGGGGTGGCCAAGTCAAATAGAGTTCCTGTAGTTATTAACACAAACAGATATAGAGATTTAGGTTTGGAAAAAGATCTAGTAGTAATCGAAAATGCTGGAGAGTATGTCTATTGTCTAAATACAAGCAAAATGGAAAAAAATGAGTGTCCGGTAATAGCGTGGAACAGACAAGGTGGGCTTGATGACTACAACACTGCACAAAATTTTTACGAGTTTTTATCACAAAGGCTATTGGATGCAAAAGAAGCGTGGGAAGAAGATTTTTAAGAAAAATCAGAGTGAAAAAGCAATCACATTGAACAAAAAAAACAGATATGACACAATTGAAGGACAAACATATGCACGTTTAAACATTAATTGCATGTGTTTGCCTATTTTTCATTTAAAAAAAGCTGCGGAGTGCTGTTCTTCCTCAATTTAAATTATTAATCTCATAGTTCAATAGTATGTGCTTTAATATGTCACGATATTGTTACTTGGATTAATACCCAATATTAAGCGCTTATTTACTAGTTCGAAGTTCACTGCTATTCCTCCGAATAGTCTATTTTTGCTATGTGATTTTCTACTGTATTTCGTTTGATTCTTTTATCACTTACATACCCAAAGAAGGTTGTCATAAAGATTAGACCAATGACCATAATCGTAATAGATTCAACTAAATAGGAAGAATCCATGCTGAAAAGAACATTCTTTCTAAACCAAGCTTGAAACGGAAGTCCAAAGCCAAGCAATACCGCGAAGAAAAGGATTTTGGTTCGAATACTTTTTCCCTTCATTTTCTTGATGGAGTTGTTAACAAAAAGACGAAGCAAGGCCAGACCTGTACCAATCGCAAAGAATGTGAGTAAAAAGAATTTGATATCTTCGTTAAGTAAGAAAGCTTTCAAAATCATAAATAGTGCTGCGATGGATGTTGCGATCATCAATATATAAGATTTTTTCATTGATATTCACCTCAGATTTTTATTGTAGGGCTAGAAGTCTAGGGCATGTAGATTTCTACTATTTTGTACCACTCAACATTGTGTTGATTGCCTTGTTACTTATTTTATTTTGTTGTTAAAATGAAAGCAATGAACACATTTCTTCAATCTGTTCAGTGGTAGGGAGGAAGTAGCGTGAAATCAATCTATAGTGAAATGAATGAACAAACAAAAGAAAAAATCCAAAGTAACTTTCTTCAGTTACTCCAGAAAAAACATTTTATGAATATAACGGTTCGAGATCTAACAACACAGGCGAAGATCAATAGAGGAACCTTTTATTTACATTATGTAGACAAATATGATCTACTTGCTCAAATGGAGGATAGTTTGCTTGATGGACTTGAATTACATTTGCAGCGTATAAAGCCCCAGGACATGCTTTTAGTCGCACAAAAGGGAGAAATTCCTACACTTTCTATTGAGGTATTTCGTTATATTCAAGAGAATGCACACTTATTTGAAGTCTTTTTAGGGGCGAATAACTTAAGTGGATTTCAAAAAAGACTAAAGCAATTTTTCATGAATCACTTTGTTCAGAAAATGGAACAAAATAGGGAGTTCTTTAATCACGTGACGATTCCCCAGGATTATTTCGCTTCTTTTGCTATTTCTGCATTTTTAGGGTTAATCGAACAATGGTTAGAAAATAACCTGACTGAAACACCGGAAGAAATGGCGAATATGTATATACAAATTATCTTCTTTATCAAGAAAATCTAGAAGTAGGTCGATGATAGAGATTTCATTGAGAAAATAGGCTTTTTTCTAAAAGATTGTTGCATAATAATGCAAACCTAGTTGATTGGAGCGTAAGGTGGCGACTCCTCGAAAATGTATTCACATTTTCTTCGTGCGTGGGAAATTTCAAAGAAGCAAATTCAATGTCCAGCGGGAAAAGCGTGAGACTTGAGACCCCGCAGGAGCAGAAGCGACTTTTCCAGTTTCAGCGGCTAGAAACTCGAGAAATTTCAACTCCTCCTTCAGAGGCAAATTACGCCTCTTTGTCGGAGTGGCCAAATTTTCTCGTTTCTGTGCAAGCCGCCTCCACATTTCGTTGAGGAGGCTCAAGCCACGCCCGCGGAAAGCGTCCACCTGAAGCGGAAGTCAACGATATAAAAACAACAAAGTTTTGCGAAAACAGCCAAAAAATAACAGCACCCCCAATCAAAAGAGAGGTGCTGCATGTGTTGACTTTAATATTCACCTTTGATGACAAAAAACGAGCCCCGAATTGTTCCAGCTAATTTAGACTTCTGTCTGGCAAACTTAAACTTACCTTCTAACTCTTTTGGAACCTCCATTCCCTCAGATAGCTTAAAGCCAACGGCACGCTTCTTAGGGTCATCAATCGTATACAAAACATTCACTCCAAGACCATCTTCATAAAAGACATAGGTCCAGTTAATGTTTTCTACTTGAAAACGTGATGTTTCTAACGGTTTAGCCGCAAATTCAATATCACGTTCTTCTTTCAATACTCTGTTCACATAATCGAGATTTTCCTGGCTTTCACTAGCAGGTATCACGGTAAATGTATGCTTATATTTGTTCATAAAGTAACGAGCTTCATGTGCGCGTAAACCAGCTAGTGCATCAGCTACTGGTGAAGACTCCAAACCAACTGTAGATACATTTTTAAAATCAACGATATAGGACATTTCCATCCCTCCACTTATTTCTTAACAACCGGAATCCACATTTCGCCAAAGACTACGTTGTCACGCTGTCCCATTTCAACCGAAGTATTTGGGCCACCCACATAGGCATAATCCGTTGCTTCTGCTAAAGCCTGCCCAAAGGCTTTGCCAGTAAGTGTTTGACTTAACTCTTCAGCCGTCTCTGCTTCACCTTTTACTATTAGATATGGACCCTTTGGGAACTGGATCACTCTAGTTGCTTCAGGGATTGTTTTATCTGACATTACCCCAGCGTAATGCATCATTTTGTTATTTACTGCTTCGTTTACCGCAAAAATGTAATCATTTGTGGCGATTTCTTTCAAAGTGGCAAGTCTTCCATCTTCTTTAACTTCATGCCAAAAGTCGGCCTTTTCCTTGGTGATACCAGCAAAGTCTCTGTAGTCACTCTTAAGCTCTGTTCCGATACCTAACACGATAAAACTGTCTTTTTCTTCAATTGTATAATTCGCCATTTCAAAACCATCCTTTTCAAATAAGATTATCAAACGATTTATCTTTTCACTTGATATGTTTATAATAGCCTTAAACCATGTCAAAAAATGATACTGTTTAGGAGTCGTCATGAAAAAAGTTGAACGGATTAATATCATCATGCGCTATATTAACAACCGCTCTCATTTTACCATTTCTGAAATCATGAGTGAATTTAACATTTCTCGCTCGACAGCCATTCGGGATATCAGGGAAATTGAGGCTATGGGAATGCCGCTTGTCGCTGAGGTAGGCAGGGATGGCGGTTATTTTGTCATGCATAATTCAGTCCTTCCCGAGGTTCGCTTTACAAACGATGAAGTGAAAGCACTTTTTATCGCTTTTATGGCCACAAGAAATCAACAACTGCCGTATCTGAAGAGTCGTCAATCTTTAGCTGAAAAATTACTTGGCCTCATCTCAGAAAGCCAGCAGGATGATCTTATTTTGTTAAATCAAATTCTGCTATTCGAAGGAACCAACCCGAACAATCCCGACTTACTAGATCTTTCGGACCTTCCACATCCCATGTTAGAACAACTCATCCAACATCTTTTATTGGATCGATATTTATTGATTTCCATCGAAGAAGAGAAGGTAGTTAAATCTTATGAAATTTATCTCTTGAACCTATATCGTGAAAAAAGTGTGTGGCTCATTGAAGGGTTTGAGTTAAAGGAAGAGAAGCGAAAGATTTTTCCTGTCGACCAGCTCACAAATGTAAAACCGTACACTCCGGAAAAACGAGTAAGTGAGAAGAAGATAGAAGAAAAACTCAGGAAACAGGAGGAAGATATTAACTTTGTCCTTGAACTTGGTCCACTAGCAATCGCCCAGTTCAAAAAATATCACCCTTTAAAACTTTCTCTTTCCTATACGGATCCTTTTCAAACGTCAGCCATTCTAAAGACTTATATTGATGTTCATCGGTCAGAAGAAATAACTGAACTAGCAAATTGGCTTCTTTTTCTAGGTGAGGACATTAAGATCAGGGAAGTGCCAAAAGAATTCTTAGCGTATATACAAGACAGACTATCTTTATTTTATCCATCATGAGGGGCAGGTAAAATTAAAATTTTGGAGCCTGTTATGGAAAAAGTTTTACCTGCATCGGTGGGAGGAGGGAAAAAAAGGAGTGGATCCTAACTTTCGTCTCATCATAGAAAACGGTTTCCTAATGGATACATTTTAATGCTAAAACTCTGGTTTTTTCGAAGACTCATGAATAAAACACGTCCTTTCAATCAACATTTAGTATAAAAATATTTATAATTTTTTAAAAAATACCTTGATTTTGCCATTTTAAGAGATTAATATATAGTTGAAAGCGGATACATATTATTTTTTTACCCATTTACGAAACCGGTTTCCAAAACAATTCTATTACCATAAGGGGGTGTTTATCTCTATATCGAATCATAGAAGTATTGAAATCTTAGTAAATACTAATTATTTGGGGGGCATTCACGTGAAACGTATGAAAAAATTTGCTGCTCTTGGTTTATCATCTATGCTTGCACTTTCCTTAGCGGCTTGTAGTGGAGATAATGCTGAAAAGTCAAGTAGTACAAAAGATGATGGCGGGAAAAAGGAACAAATTACGTTAGACTTCTGGACGTTTGGTGCAACTGGGTATGAAGATTTAGCGAAGGAATACGAAAAAGAAAATCCAAACATTAAAATTAAAGTTAAAGCATCTGAAACAGCCGATCATCATGATGCACTCTTTACGTCATTATCTGCTGGAAGTGGCGCACCTGATATCGCGATGCTTGAAATTGATCAATTTGACCGTTTTAAAGTTGCTCAAGATCGATTCGCTAACCTTTATGATTATGGTGCAAATGATGTGAAGGATCAGTACTTAGATTGGAAATGGGAAGTTGGAGAAAATGCGGATGGCGATTTCTTATTTGGTCTTCCAACGGATATCGGTCCTAAAGCGTTGTACTACCGCACCGATTTATTCGAGCAAGCTGGACTTCCAACAGGTCCAGATGAGGTGGCATCGCTTATTAATTCACCGAAAGCATTTGAAGAAGCTGGCTTGAAGATTAAAGAAAAAACGGGAATGCCTTTTGTGGATAGTATTGAAATGGCATATCGTGCATACTTAGATGCTGCTAAGACAGCTTATTTAACTCCTGATAATGAATTAAATCTTGGGGCAGATAGTGAAGTGAAAAAAGCATACGACTATGCTGTACACCTAAATGATATTGGCATCGTTGGGAAATATGAAATGTGGAGTCCTGAGTGGGCAAACGCTGTTAACAAGGGTGAGTTTGCTGCTGAGTTAGGTGCAGGTTGGTTAAAAGGCTGGATGGAAGGAAATGCTCCTGATGCTGTAGGTAAATGGAAAGTCGCTACATTGCCAACAGAATTTGCAGCTAACTGGGGTGGATCGTATATTGCAGTGCCAAAAGAAACAAAACATGCACAAGAAGCGTACGATTTTATTGAATGGCTCGTATCACCAGACAATCAATTGAAATCCTTCCAAAGTCATGGGCTATTCCCATCTGCTCATGCTGTTTATGATATGGAAGAGTTCAAGTCAAATCAAGATGAATTCTTTGGCGGGCAAGCGTCTGCTCCAGTATTCGCTGAAGCTGCTCAAGATATCGCGGGTATTGGATTTAAAGGTGAAAAGTACTTCCCGGTTCATAATGAAATCTTAAATGCACTTAAAAATGTTCAAAACGAAGGTGCAGACCCAGAAAAAGAATGGGAAGCTGCTGTGAAGCGTGCAGAAGATTTAATGAAACGATAAACTAGTAGACTTCTACGTTACTAGCATAATCAAACGATCTGGTCGGCTTATGAAAGTAGGCCGACCATCCTCACATAAACACTTGTGAATGGTGAACAGACGTAGAAGTTGTAGCCTATTCTATCTGAAACAGAAAAGAGGCGTGAAAATGAATCCGATCAGTAAGAAAGTATCAATCAATAATGTACCAATCGTAAGGAAAAGGAAATTCAGATCTGAAGAAAAGAAAGATATGATTTCAGGATATTTATTGGACTAACCTAAAATAGTGAGACAATATAAAACACCTCCAAAATGGCAATACTTGAGATAAGTATTGTGACATT
>NZ_JBPFDQ010000084.1:0-2362 GCF_059415045.1 Ferdinandcohnia sp. SAFN-114
TCAAATTAATGAAAAAGTGTTAAATTTAATATGGATAGGTGTTTTATATATGTCTCATTTGGCTAGGTCAGTTCAAAGTGGAGCTTTTTTATTTTATCCCGCATTAACTAGCAGCAAGTCCCTTGGAAGGCGGCTGTCAGTTAAAGCTTCACTTTATAGAAGTGTAAGGTTCGGTGAGTTAAAAACAATTTACCCCCGCACCAAGAAGTAAAGTGCAGGCGCCTTTAATAGAGGAACATCGACTTAAAACTGCCACGTCCTGTGGTAAACGTCGATGTCAGCACTTCCTGTGCAAGTCCGACAAGATGGCAAAAAGGATGCTGTTTATCCTTATTGACGGCTTGACTCATGACCTCGAGGGGCTAGGCGCTGAACTAGACAAAGAATTTCTTTATACATTTTGATTTTTTGAGCAAACTTTAACTAATTACATGATTGGGGGAAAAGAGAAAGATGACTAAATATATTTTCGTAACAGGTGGGGTTGTATCATCCCTAGGAAAAGGGATTGTTGCTGCATCTTTAGGTCGTTTATTGAAAAACCGAGGTATGAATGTAACGATTCAAAAATTTGATCCATACATAAATGTGGACCCAGGAACAATGAGTCCGTATCAGCATGGTGAAGTTTTCGTTACCGATGACGGCGCTGAAACAGACCTTGACTTAGGCCACTATGAACGTTTTATCGATATTAACCTAAACAAATACAGCAACGTAACGACTGGTAAAATCTATTCAACTGTACTAAAGAAAGAGCGTCGTGGTGATTACCTAGGGGCAACGGTTCAGGTTATTCCGCACATTACAAACGAAATCAAGGAAAGAGTGTTCCGTTCTGGACGTGAAACCAATGCAGATGTCGTGATCACTGAAATCGGTGGTACAGTTGGAGATATCGAGTCATTACCTTTCCTAGAAGCAGTTCGTCAAATTAAAAGTGATGTTGGCGCCCGCAACGTAATGTATGTCCATTGTACGCTTGTTCCTTACATTAAAGCGGCTGGTGAAATGAAGACAAAGCCAACCCAACACAGTGTTAAAGAACTTCGTAGCCTTGGAATTCAGCCAAATATCATTGTTGTTCGTACAGAAATGCCAATTTCAGAAGATATGAAAGAGAAAATTGCGCTATTCTGTGACATCGATCCAAAAGCGGTTATTGAGAGTCGTGATGCAGAAACATTATATTCAATTCCTTTATCCCTTCAGGAGCAAGGTATTGACCAAATTGCATGTGAGCACCTTCAACTTGATTGCCAAGAAGCAGACATGACAGATTGGATCAAGCTTGTTGAGAAAGTGACACACCTTACAAAAACAACGAATATTTCATTAGTCGGAAAATATGTGGAGCTTCAGGATGCGTATCTATCTGTTGCAGAAGCATTAAAGCATGCTGGCTATGCATTTGATGCTGATATCAATATCAACTGGGTAGACTCTGAAAAAGTAACAGCTGAAAATGTTGAAGAATTACTTGCAGGCTCAGATGGAATTCTAGTTCCAGGCGGTTTCGGTGACCGTGGAGTGGAAGGGAAAATTGTAGCCCTCAAATATGCGAGGGAGACAAAGACACCATTACTCGGTATCTGTCTTGGTATGCAGCTTGCATCTGTAGAGTTTGCACGTAATGTACTAGGTTTAGAAGGAGCACATTCTGCAGAACTTAATCCGGATACTCCTCACCCAATTATTGACCTTTTACCAGAACAAAAGGATGTTGAGGATTTAGGTGGTACGCTTCGTCTTGGCATCTTCCCATGTAAAATTGAGGAAGGCACAAAGGCATATGAAGCATATAACGATGAAGTGGTATATGAGCGCCACCGCCACCGTTACGAATTCAATAACCATTATCGTCAAGCAATGGAAGCAGCAGGCTTTATCTTCTCAGGGACAAGCCCAGACGGCCGTCTTGTGGAAATTATTGAATTGAAAGACCACCCTTGGTTTGTGGCTTCTCAATTCCACCCAGAATTTAAATCAAGACCAAACCGTCCACAGCCATTGTTCAGAGAATTTATTAAAGCATCATTAACTCAAGCTGAAAAAATGTAATGGAAAAAAGCGAGTGTCAATTCACTCGCTTTTTTGTATGGGGTTATGTGGGATGAAATAGGATGAAGTACGGGTTTGTCCCAAGTATTGGTTGGTTAAGTCCGTCGTTGGTGTTATGAAGGACGATTTGGTTGTATAGAAGCACAGTTATGAAGTACATAACGCTGAAATAGAGGTAGGTAATGTACTTCATCGGGCTTATGAAGAACATAACGCACGAAAAAGAGGCTGGAAATGTACTTCATTGATCTTATGAAGAACATAACGCACGAAAAAGAGACGGGTTATGTACTTCATTGGG
>NZ_JBPFDQ010000084.1:2462-24259 GCF_059415045.1 Ferdinandcohnia sp. SAFN-114
CTCATGAAGAACATAACGCATGAAAAAGAGGCTGGAAATGTACTTCATTGATCTTATGAAAAGGAAAAAGCATTCGAGTTTGAATCCGAATCCCCTTCATCGAGCTTATGAAGAGGAAAAAGCATTCGATTTTAAATCCGAATCCCCTTCATCGAGCTTATGAAGAACATAACGCACGAAAAAGAGACGGGTTATGTACTTCATTGGGTTCATGAAGAACATAACGCATGAAAAAGAGGCTGGAAATGTACTTCATTGATCTTATGAAGAACATTACGCACGAAAAAGAGACGGGTTTTGTACTTCATTGGGCTCATGAAGAACATAACGCATGAAAAAGAGGCTGGAAATGTACTTCATTGATCTTATGAAAAGGAAAAAGCATTCGATTTTGAATCCGAATCCCCTTCATCGAGCTTATGAAGAGGAAAAAGCATTCGATTTTGAATCCGAATCCCCTTCATCGAGCTTATGAAGAGGAAAAAGCGTATGAGTTTGAATCCGAATCCCCTTCATCGAGCTTATGAAGAGTAAAAAGCATCCGGTTTTGAATCCGAATCTTCTTCATCGGGTTTATGAAGAGTAAAAAGCAACCGGTTGTGAATCTGAATCCCCTTCATCGAGCTTATGAAGAGGAAAAAGCACAATAATTTGAATCTGAATCCTCTTCATCGAGCCTATGAAGAGTAAAAAGCACAATAATTTGAATCTGAATCCTCTTCATCGAGCCTATGAAGAGTAAAAAGCACAAAAATATGAATCCGAATCCTCTTCATCGGACTATTGAAGAGTAAAAAGCATCCGGTTTTGAATCCGAATCCTCTTCATTGGGTTTATGAAGAGTAAAAAGCATCCGGTTTTAAATCTGAATCCCCTTCATCGAGCTTATGAAGAGGAAAAAGCATTCGATTTTGAATCCGAATCCCCTTCATCGAGCTTATGAAGAGGAAAAAGCATTCGATTTTGAATCCGAATCCTCTTCATCGGACTAATGAAGAGTAAAAAGCATCCGGTTTTGAATCCGAATCCTCTTCATTGGGTTTAGGAAGAGTAAACAGCATCAGATTTTGAATCTGAATCCTCTTCATCGGACTTATGAAGAGGAAAAAGTACAAAAATTTGAATCTGAATCCTCTTCATCGAGCCTATGAAAAGGAAAAAGCATCCGATTTTAATTCCGAATCCCCTTCACCGGACTTATGAAGAGGAAAAAGCACAAAAATTTGAATCCAAATCCTCTTCATCGATCAAATGAAGTGGAAAAAGCACAAAAATTTGAACCCGAATGCCCTTCATTGATTATACGAAAAGGAAAAAGCGTAAGATACCTCTACGCTTCCTCTTCATAAAGTTAGCCTCGTCCAGGCATTCATCAAATTTTATCCGATTTAATCCTTATTCAAATTCCTCGACCATTTCTTTAATTGTGAATTTTAGACCGTAATAGGCATATAGAGCAGTCATCACGCTTGGGAATCCAAAGCGGGTTCCATCATCATCGGGGATGAGTGGCTTTTGTAGCTTGCTATCGATATGAATATCGACGCTTTTCTCAAGAGTACGCTCATCTTCCGCTTTTACAATTGCCGAAATCGCTACGGTTTGGATCCCATTACCGCGCAGTTCTTCTGCAAGCTTAATCGCATCTTCATCGGTACAAAATCTTGTGATTAATAGAACAGAGTCAATATCTTCGATTTCGTTCATTTTTTCATCAGTAAATAATGGCTTTGCAGATTTTAAGGGTTCAGCCCCAGCCAGCGCCTCGGTAGCAACTGCTGCCATTTCGCCAAAACCATGTACGAAGACTGTGCCATCGCTAATGACTGACTGAGCCAGAATTCTTGCCCCATCCTCCATATTCATTTCCTCATGCTCCATTATTCTCTTAAATTGACCTTGAAGTTGTGTAGTAAAAATTTTTAACATAAATGTATATTTCCTTTCTTGTCGATAGACTTATTTCCATATATTATCATAATAACGTTATACAAAAAAAATAAGAAATGATGTCGAAATTTGTAGTATTAATTGTTTCGGTCTTGGAAATAAAAGTTTTTTAGGTAAAAAGCAGGAAATTAAGTAGGTGTGGTAGAATTAAAAATGAATAACGATATAATAATATTCGAAAAAACGAACGTATCTAAAAACGATCGTGAAGACAACGTAATTTATCCAACTATTTTTATCTATTTAAGGGGGGTTATTCAAGAATGTCAGAAAAAATCTTAATTGTGGATGATCAATACGGAATACGGATTCTATTAAATGAAGTTTTTCAAAAAGAAGGTTATAAGACATTCCAAGCAGCTAATGGAGTACAAGCAATTGATATTGTTCAAAAGCACTCTCCGGATTTGGTCTTGTTAGATATGAAAATCCCTGGTATGGATGGGATTGAAATACTAAAACGACTGAAGAAAATAAACCAGGATATTCGGGTAATCATTATGACAGCTTATGGTGAACTTGATATGATCCAAGAAGCGAAAGATTTGGGAGCAATTACCCATTTTGCAAAGCCGTTTGACATTGACGAGCTTCGAGAAGCAGTAAGAGCAAATATCCCATTAAAATCTGAATAAAAAACTTAAAAAATACAAAATACTGGTATGAACAAAATGGAAACGCTTCACGAAAAAGATGTGAAACATTCCTGTATTGCGAAATCAAAATCTTGTGATATGCTTAGTACTGTATTGTTGCTATTCCTTAACACAAAGGGCATTTTTGTGTGCTTTTTGTTTGTTAATTTCTAACAAGAGCTTACATATTATGATTTTATTTCGGTCATTCTATTAGGTGATACGAACTCAATGGGAATAGGTAAACAATAACCCGGTGAGACTTTGCCGTGGTTCTATCGTGTATAGGGATAATGCCTTAATTTACACAATAAAACGGTACAAAAGGAGGAAATTCACATGCCTTTGGTTTCAATGAAAGAAATGCTTGAAAGAGCAAAAGCAGAAGGGTATGCAGTAGGTCAATTTAACATTAACAATCTTGAATTTACACAAGCTATTTTACAAGCTGCTCAAGAAGAAAATTCACCAGTTATTCTTGGTGTTTCTGAAGGTGCTGGCCGATATATGGGTGGATTCAAAGTTGTAGTAGCAATGGTTAAAGCGATTATGGAAGAATCCAATATCACAGTTCCGGTTGCTATTCATCTTGATCATGGTTCTTCATTCGAGAATTGTGCAAAAGCTATTCATGCTGGATTCACATCTGTTATGATTGATGCTTCTCATCATCCATTTGAAGAGAACATTGCGATAACTTCTAAAGTAGTTGAGCTTGCACATTTCCACGGAGTTTCTGTAGAAGCTGAGCTTGGTACTGTTGGTGGACAAGAAGATGACGTAATAGCTGAAGGTGTTATCTATGCGGATGTTAATGAGTGTGTTGAGCTTGTTAACCGCACTGGTATCGATTGCTTAGCTCCAGCTTTAGGTTCTGTTCACGGTCCTTACAAAGGTGAACCAAACCTTGGTTTCAAAGAGATGGAAGAAATTGGTAACAAAACTGGTTTACCGCTTGTACTTCACGGTGGAACTGGTATTCCAACAAAAGATATTCAAAAATCAATCTCTCTTGGAACAGCTAAAATCAACGTAAACACAGAAAACCAAATTTCTTCAGCAAAAACAGTACGTGAAACTCTAGCTGCTAAGCCAAATGAGTATGATCCACGTAAATACTTAGGACCTGCTCGTGATGCAATTCGTGAAACAGTTAAAGGCAAAATGCGTGAATTTGGTTCCTCTGGAAAAGCTAACGCGTAAGTAACCTTTTGGATGTAGAAAACGTCTAATTAAATAGATTGGAGAATGGTCTCCAACCCCAAAAAAACCGCTTATTTCCTGTTATTGACAACATGATTTGGAGATAGCGGTTTTCTTGCGTTATAATAAGAAAAGCGAAAGACGCTCAAGTATCGGCGATAAGCACTAGACAGGTACTGATAGAAGGCGCAATTTTTCGCCTTCAGAAGTGCATGGCTTGTGACCTCGAGCCGATGGCGGCTGGAGCTAGACAGTACGAATTGCGCAAGGAGCTTTTTGAAAACCTTGCCGTATTAGATGGGAGTCTAGGGGTAATTACAGGTAATCAAACACAAAAAAAGTGGAAGGAGCTGATTTGTGTAACTTACCCATAAAAACTGAAACTTAGACGAACGCTATAACGTATAACTAGAAAAGCGCTAAGCGCGCCCGTTAATCGGCGACAAGTATAAGTAAAAGCGCTGACAGAAGGTGCATTTTACCTTCCGAAGCGATTGGCTTAGACCAAAGAGCCGATGGCGCATGGGGCTAGACAAGACATTGACCTTCAACAAGAATCACTTCAAACACACTAAGTGCCACATAAAATGATCTCAATTTGAATATGAAATAAGAGCAATGCTTTTGTAGTACGAACTTAGACCTATTGATTTTATCCTCTTTAGGTGGATTTGCTTGTTTTGATGAAAAAGGATAAAATGATACATGATTTTCTTATTTTCATGTAAACTAAGAGTTAATACTCGTGCAGTTAATCTATGTTAAAATATACCAATTCAAGTGAAGTGTCGTTACGATTGTGTAACGTAAATAAGGGAAAAGAACTGCCTAAAGCTAGTTTTCTTCCGGAAAATATTCCGGACAGGTTGTATCCGTGGCAATTCAAGGATTCCCTTACAAAACCGTCATCTTCGCTAGAAGGGAGCCACATATGGAAAAACTAAAAATAGCAGGCGGTTATCCACTAAAAGGATCTGTAAAAATCAGCGGGGCAAAGAATAGTGCAGTTGCCCTGATTCCAGCAACAATCCTAGCAGAAACGCCGGTAACAATTGAGGGGCTACCAGATATTTCGGACGTGCAAATTTTAGGAGATTTGCTTGAAGAGATTGGTGGTCACGTATCAATAAGTAAAGAAGAAGTTTATGTTGACCCGACAAATATTGTCTCAATGCCACTACCAAATGGTAAAGTCAAAAAGCTTCGTGCGTCCTATTATTTAATGGGGGCAATGCTAGGTCGTTTTAAAAAGGCAGTTATCGGTCTACCAGGTGGATGTCACCTAGGTCCACGACCAATTGACCAGCATATTAAAGGCTTCGAAGCGCTTGGGGCTAAAGTGACAAATGAGCAAGGAGCAATCTACCTTCGAGCTGATGAGTTAAGAGGTGCCCGCATTTACCTTGATGTTGTAAGTGTTGGAGCAACTATTAATATCATGTTAGCAGCAGTGCGTGCTAAAGGTCGTACTGTCATTGAAAATGCGGCAAAAGAACCTGAAATTATTGATGTGGCAACACTGTTAACAAGCATGGGGGCAAAAATTAAGGGAGCCGGAACAGATGTCATCCGTATTGAAGGTGTAGATTCTCTGCAAGGTTGCCGCCATACGATTATTCCTGACCGCATTGAAGCTGGTACATATATGATTATTGGTGCCGCAATGGGTGAAGGTGTATTAATTGATAATGTCATTCCACTTCACTTGGAATCATTGATTGCAAAATTCCGTGAAATGGGTGTAACTGTTGAAACAAGTGACGACCAAATTTGGGTTGCCAGTAATAAGAATCTAAAGTCTGTTGATATCAAGACACTTGTGTATCCAGGTTTTCCAACGGACCTACAGCAGCCTTTTACATCCTTGCTAACAAAAGCAACTGGAACAGGTGTTGTAACCGATACGATTTATGGTGCTAGATTTAAGCATATCGATGAGCTTCGTCGTATGAACGCCCAAATTAAAGTTGAAGGCCGTTCAGCGATAGTCACTGGACCAGTTCAACTTCAAGGTGCAAAAGTTAAAGCAAGTGATTTACGTGCAGGTGCCTCACTAGTTGTTGCTGGTTTAATGGCAGAAGGTGTAACTGAAATTACTGGCCTTGAGCATATTGACCGTGGCTATAGCCATTTAGAAGAAAAACTAACAGGCTTAGGCGCTACTATTTGGAGAGAAAGCCTAACAGAAGATGAAATTGAACAACTCCAAAATTCATAGAAAAGCGGGTTGACCAGAAACGAGGAAAATCAGATACTCCAACGCAAGAGAAGCCATTTGCCTCTGAAGGAAAAGTTGAAGTTTATCGGATTTCTAGCCGCCTGATCTATATGTAATTATATAGAAACTCAAACTCCCACTACAAAAAGTGGGAGTTTTCATGTATCCTTAAGAAGAAAAGTCCAGACGAGCGTATAGCGACGTACGGACTGAGGCACACATGATGTGGGTGTGGCGTACTTAGTCTGTGAACCTTGCCTCTCAAGGAGATAAAGGAAACACGGCGAGTGGCGCGAGCCGATGTTGAGCTTATCGTACGGAAGGTGTGGGAAGTTTTGCTAGTTGCTGCGAGTCGGAGCTAGACAGATGGAAAAGTAGAGAGAAAACGTTTTTTGTTATGTTAAGGTTATGTGGAAAAATAGAATAAAATTATTTGCTAGGGGGAAGAGAGTGTGGAAAGAAGCTTATCGATGGAGCTTGTACGTGTTACAGAGGCAGCGGCATTAGCATCAGCTCGTTGGATGGGACGCGGTAAAAAAGATGAAGCAGATGGAGCAGCAACCTCTGCAATGAGAGATGTGTTCGACACAATCCCAATGAAGGGACAAGTTGTCATTGGGGAAGGAGAAATGGACGAGGCTCCAATGCTTTATATTGGTGAAAAGCTTGGAAATGGCTATGGTCCAAGAGTTGACGTAGCGGTGGACCCACTTGAAGGGACCAATATTTTAGCGTCTGGTGGATGGAATGCATTGTCTGTATTGGCTGTAGCGGATCACGGTAATTTACTTCATGCACCAGACATGTATATGGACAAAATTGCGGTCGGTCCGGAAGCGGTTGGGTTAATTGATATTAACGCACCAATAATCGATAACCTAAAAGCTGTTGCAAGAGCAAAGAATAAGGATATTGAAGATGTTGTGGCAACCGTTTTAAACCGACCAAGACATGAGCATATCATTTCACAGCTTCGCGAAGCAGGTGCTCGAATTAAGCTAATCAATGACGGCGATGTTGCGGGAGCCATTAATACAGCATTTGACCATACTGGTGTAGATATTTTATTCGGTTCAGGCGGTGCCCCAGAAGGCGTTCTTTCAGCTGTTGCATTGAAATGTCTAGGTGGCGAAATTCAAGGTAAGCTTCTACCTCAAAATGATGAGGAGATTGCGCGTTGTATCAAAATGGGACTTGATGTTTCAAAAGTTCTTAAAATGGAAGATCTAGTTAGCGGAGATGACGCCATTTTTGCAGCAACCGGTGTTACAGATGGTGAGCTATTACGTGGCGTGCAATTTAAGGGATCAATTGGCACCACTCATTCACTTGTCATGCGTGCGAAATCAGGAACTGTTAGATTCATAGATGGTAGACACAGTTTGAAGAAAAAGCCTAATCTAGTAATTAAATAAAGTAGAAGCGAGTCTTTAGACTCGCTTCTCACTTTTAATCACTCGCGTGTTTGCTTAAAAGCATTCTTGACACTGTAACTTCATAACTCTATTAAAATAAGGGTATTGATTAAAAATACAAGAATAGGGTAAAATAAAGAGGATTATCTAACAGAATATGTTCCTTTATATTTAATAACGAATGATTGAAAAAGTGAAAACTTTTCGCAGGGGTTCAAACCCTGGCTAAATAATGTCAAAACCTCCGGCGGAGACATGCGATCTTCAAAAGTCACTTTTCGCCTAGTCGCGAAACAATCTGGGCGCGAATACGCCAAGGCGTGTTTGATTGTCTTTTTTACTTCAATTAAATTCATGTTTAGGGATTCCAATTTCCTTAACAAAAATGAGTACCGCGGTAAAGCTTCTATGCAATCCTCATAATGCTTCTATATCATTCCATCCATACTGTTACATATAAAATGTTTCATCTATCTCTTATTTTTTTTAAGAGAAAAATGCGAAAACGCTTTTATATAATGGACGAATGAACCAATCATCAAATGCGCTTTGGCGAGCGTTATAACCAATCAATTGGAGAGCATTTACGGTTAAGTAGAAACAATTTTAAACTAGAAAAAGAGTGGTGTACGAATGAGTATTACAATTTCAAGCCTAGAAAACATGAAGCTAAAAGAATTATACGAATTAGCACGTGAATTTAAGGTTTCTTATTATAGCAAGTTAACGAAGAAAGAATTGATTTTTGCAATCTTAAAAGCACGCGCAGAGCAGGATGGCCTTTTATTTATGGAGGGTGTTCTGGAAATTATCCAATCAGAAGGATTCGGTTTCCTTCGTCCTATCAACTATTCTCCATCGTCTGAAGATATCTATATTTCTGCATCTCAAATCCGTCGTTTTGACTTGAGAAACGGGGATAAGGTTTCGGGGAAAGTGCGTCCTCCAAAGGAAAATGAACGTTATTATGGACTGCTTCACGTGGAGGCTGTTAATGGTGATGATCCAGAATCCGCAAAGGAACGTGTTCACTTCCCAGGTCTAACACCTCTATATCCAGATCGTCAAGTTATCTTAGAAACAAAGCCAAATCATATTTCAACTCGAATTATGGACATTTTGGCACCGGTTGGTTTCGGACAACGTGGACTCATTGTAGCACCGCCTAAGGCTGGTAAAACGATGCTGATTAAGGAAATTGCAAACAGCATTACAACCAACCATCCAGAGGCTGAGCTAATCGTATTACTAATCGACGAGCGCCCAGAAGAGGTTACAGACATCGAACGATCCGTAGCAGGAGATGTTGTAAGTTCTACTTTTGATGAGGTTCCGGAAAACCATATTAAGGTTGCTGAACTTGTGTTAGAAAGGGCGATGCGTCTTGTTGAGCACAAACGGGATGTCATTATCTTAATGGATAGTATTACTCGTCTAGCAAGAGCATACAACCTTGTTATCCCGCCAAGCGGACGTACATTATCAGGGGGTATTGACCCTGCTGCATTCCACCGTCCAAAGCGTTTCTTTGGGGCGGCGAGAAACATCGAAGAGGGTGGAAGCTTAACAATCTTAGCGACTGCGCTTGTCGACACAGGTTCACGTATGGATGACGTTATCTATGAGGAATTTAAGGGTACTGGTAACATGGAACTTCACCTTGATCGTTCACTCGCAGAAAGACGTATTTTCCCTGCGATTGATATTCGTCGTTCTGGTACAAGAAAAGAAGAGCTTCTTATCGAAAAAGGCAAGCTGGATAAAATTTGGGCAATCCGAAAAGCAATGTCAGATTCTCCAGATTTTGCAGAGAAATTTTTACGTCGACTTAAGCAAACTAAAACAAATGCAGAGTTCTTTGAAATGCTAGAAGCAGAAAAGAAAGCGGCAGCTGCTAGAAGAAGCGGCAATCGTTCTGATTCCTAAGGTAAATACACTGAAGTTTGTGAATGCAACAAATCTCTGTGTTGGAAAAAATATTGAGAATTAACGGTTTTTAACAGCAGGATTAAGTTGCAATTCACAGCTTCACTTGTTATAATTTCAACATGTGCGTTTTAGGTATTCAAAATACATGTGATTTTGCTAAAACGTAACTCTGTTTCGATCAATGATTCAGGGCGGAAGGAGATGAGACGAATGAAATCAGGAATTCATCCAAACTATAAAAAAGTTATGGTGAAATGTGCTTGTGGTAACGAATTTGAATCTGGTTCTGTAAAAGAGGAGATCCGCGTTGAGGTTTGCTCAGAGTGTCACCCATTCTATACAGGCCGTCAGAAGTTCGCTGATGCAGGTGGACGTGTAGATAAATTCAACAAAAAATACGGTATTAAATAATATCGGTTTGAAAGCCAAAAACAGGCAAGTTTTTTCTTCTTGCCTGTTTTTTTTGCTACTAAACCTATTTTTTCTCGCAATTATAGATACTTACCTCTTAAAAATAATCCTCAAATCCATAGTCAATTAGTTGGCTCGGTAGAAACAACCCGAGGAAAGGAGACTTTCGTTTCATGTATATTATGAAGCAAAGTGGCTGGCTTGAAGTAATTTGTGGAAGCATGTTTTCAGGAAAATCTGAGGAACTGATTCGACGTGTACGTCGTACTGAATTCGCAAGACAATCCGTTCAGGTGTTTAAGCCTCAAATAGATAATCGATATAGTGAAAATTCCGTTGTATCCCATAATGGTTCTTCGTTTATAGCAAAACCAGTTGCAACTTCAGCTGATCTTTTAAAAGAGGTCTCTGCAGATACAGATGTAATTGCAATTGATGAAGTTCAATTTTTTGATGATGAGATTTTAGATGTCGTTCAGACACTAGCAAATCGTGGTCATCGTGTCATCGTTGCTGGCTTGGATCAAGATTTCCGTGGAGAGCCGTTTGGAAAAGTGCCTGAGCTACTTTCGCTAGCTGAGCTTGTTACTAAATTACAGGCGGTTTGTTCAGTCTGTGGTTCACCTTCAAGTAGAACACAACGCTTAATTAATGGACAACCTGCATCCTATGATGATCCGATTATTTTAGTAGGTGCTTCGGAGTCCTATGAGCCACGTTGCCGTCACCATCATGAAGTGCCAGGAAAACCATTATTACAATCTACTGTTCAAAAGGATACAATGAAATTATAAGGCGCTCCTGATTGGGGTGCTTTTTCATTTTGGGCATAAAAAAAGACCAGGCTTAAGTGTCCTGATCTTAGAAGAGGAATCCGAGAACTCTTTTACGTTTTCTTGAACCTTCTACTTTTTCGAGTGTAATGGCCGTTTGTTTTTGTAGTTCTTCCTTTTCTCTTTCAAGTTGCTCGATATAGTCCTCCATTTTTTGCATCCTCTTCTGAAGTTCATCTATTTCCTTGCGATGTTGAAGAAGTTGATAGGAAACAACGTCACTTGCTTTTTCTTGAATTTGTCTTTCATTTTCTTTAATCCGATCCATGATTGCGTTTAACTTTTCTGAGAGTGTTTTATCTGATGCTTGAACCATTTTCCGTGCGGTCCCCTTCCTAGGCGCTGGTGTAGTTAATTCGATTTTATCAGAAGGGACACCGGATTTCACTTGATTCCGTATTCCCTCGAATAATGGAAGGTCCGTGTTCTCAAATACATAGTGTCCGTATTCGTTTTTGGTACACTTAAGATTAAAGATTTTGATCCATTTCCGAACCGTTTTTGTTGATACCCCCAATTTTTTTGCGAACTGCGCAGTATTCACACCAACCAATCCCCCTATTATCTCTATTATTATATTGAAAGACTTTCTTCCGATTCTTTATCTACTACTACGATTCTCCTTTTATCGATAAAATCCTTCCGTCTAGACAAAACTAGAACCTTTTCGCCAAAGAAAGAACCAATCCAACATAATATCTGTAATTCGACAGCGAAATTTGGGAGAGAATGATTATAAGGTTAACGTGTCCAGCCCCTAGCGATTCCTTGGTCTAGCCAATCAGTCAAGAAGGATAAAAAGCATCCTTCTCGCCATCTTTTCTTATGCTTGTCAGACTTTCACAGGACAGGGAGGGCTTCGACAGCATTAATATCGCACGAAGAAAATGCCTGTATTTTCGAGGAAGTGCTCACATGACGTTGCCACAGGACGTGGAAGTAGTTAGTCGATGTTCCATTTTACAGGGCGCCTGCGCTTTTCATTTGTAATTTGCTTTGACGATGTGGGTACCCTATACTATAATTATACTGTTATGGACTAAATTTTGAGGTGAAGAACGTGTTCGATCGTTTAGAGGCTGTTGAAGCTCGTTATGAAAAACTAAATGAACTATTGAGTGACCCGGATATCGTAAGTAATACAAATAAACTACGTGAATATTCAAAAGAACAATCTGATATACAAGAAACTGTAGAGAAGTATAGAGAGTACAAAGAGGTTAAGGAACAGTTAACCGATGCTAAAGCAATGCTTGAAGAGAAGCTTGATGCAGAGATGCGTGAAATGGTAAAGGAAGAAATCAATGAGCTTGAGGACCAAATGGAGGAACTCGAGGAGCGCCTGCACGTGTTACTATTGCCGAAGGATCCGAATGATGACAAAAACGTTATCATGGAAATCCGTGGTGCTGCAGGTGGAGATGAGGCTGCTCTATTTGCTGGTGATCTTTATCGCATGTACAGCCGCTTTGCTGAGCACCAAGGCTGGAAGACTGAAGTGATGGATTCAAACTCAACTGGTGTTGGTGGATATAAAGAGATTATCTTTATGATTACCGGAAAAGGTGCTTATTCGAAATTGAAATTTGAAAATGGGGCACACCGTGTGCAACGTGTTCCTGAAACAGAATCAGGTGGACGTATCCATACATCAACTGCAACTGTAGCGGTATTACCTGAAGCAGAAGAGGTTGAAGTCGAAATTCATGAAAAGGATATTCGAGTCGATACGTTTGCATCCAGTGGACCTGGAGGACAAAGTGTTAACACCACAATGTCAGCGGTACGTTTAACGCATTTGCCAACTGGAACGGTGGTTTCCTGTCAGGACGAGAAATCACAAATCAAAAACAAGGAAAAAGCAATGAAGGTATTGCGTGCCCGTGTTTATGATAAATTCCAACAAGAAGCACAAGCGGAATACGACCAAAACCGTAAGCAAGCCGTAGGTACAGGTGACCGTTCAGAGCGTATCCGTACGTACAATTTCCCACAAAACCGTGTAACCGACCACCGTATCGGGTTAACGATTCAAAAGCTTGATCAAATCCTAACAGGGAAACTTGATGAAGTTATTGATGCTCTCATCATGGAAGACCAAGCAAGAAAAATGGAGCAAGCCGAATAATGGCAGAATTTCATAAAATATTTGAAGCCCTTAAATGGGCTTCTTCTTTTTTACGGGAGCATGGTCGGGAAGAGAATATCGGGGAAATGCTGTTATGTCATTATCTAGGGTTAAGTAGGGCGCAACTCCTTGCGGAAATTAGAGAAGAACTTCCTCCAGATGTGAAGGAGAAGTTTGTAGCGGCTATTGAAAAGGTTGTGAGTGGAGTTCCAGTCCAACACATTATGGGCTATGAGGAGTTTTACGGGCGTAAATTTTTAGTGAATGAGGAAGTCTTAATTCCAAGGCCTGAGACGGAAGAATTGGTTCAAGGGTTACTTGCAAGGATGGGACGGTTGTATCCTGCAACAGATGTGATTAAGATCGTGGATGTCGGGACAGGGAGTGGAGCGATATCGGTGACGCTTGCTCTTGAAAGCAATCGACTAGATGTGATGACAGTGGATATTGCGAAGGCTTCTATTGATGTGGCGCAGGAAAATGCAGCTCGGTTAGGCGCGAAGGTAAGGTTTGTTGAAGGTGACTTATTAGGACCGTTAATAGAAGAAGAAAATAAGGTAGATGTAGTTGTATCCAATCCGCCGTATATTCCAGAAGATGATATTGAGACGTTGTCAACGGTTGTGAAGGATCATGAACCTCTCCGGGCTCTAGTGGGTGGCCAAGACGGATTGGATTTCTATCGCCGATTTATGAAGGAGATACCTCTTGTTTTAAAAGAAAGAGGGATCGTTGCCTTTGAAGTAGGCGTTGGTCAGGGTGAAGCCGTTGCGCAAATGCTACGTGATGCTTTTCCTGGAGCAAAAGTAGAAGTTGTGAACGACATAAATGGAAAAGACCGGATGGTTTTTGCAGAAATAGGATTTTAAAAGGGCTTGGCACAGGTGCCAAGCCTTTTTTCTGTTGGTATAGTGGCTGGCTTTGCGTTCTGATCAAATCTAATGGCCAGTCTAGTAGTTCTTCTTCCAAGAAATAAAATAAGCAATGATTTGTATCAATGGATACAACAAAAATAAGATAATTGGGTAGTAGGGTACGTTGTCTGAGATGAAGGGATAGAGTAAAAATAGGGCGCTGATGATCGGGAATGTGTACCACATGCTAATATATGAAGTGCGACATGCTTTTCCGGTGAGTTCCTTTTCGCGTTCATCTCCTTCTTCAAATTCGATCGGCAATAAAAATACATTTTTCCATGACTTTCGTTTCTTTTTTAATTTTGGGTACGTAAATACGGTAAAAAGAGTGCCTACTACGATTGCGATTAAAATGGGTAATGTGTTTATCTCGATGGTCCATGGTGGTTCTTGATTCGTTTTTACGATTTTGGCAAAGTCCATTTGTGCATAATACATTGACGATAAGGCCCAGCCCATAAGCATGATTGAAACAATTGAATACACAACATTACGAACAATACTCATCTTCATTCATCCTCCAAATAAAAAATTTTCTCGATTGGCAAGTTAAACGTTCGTGCGATATTCATTGCGAGCAATAGTGATGGTACATAGCTTCCTTTTTCCAATGCCACAATTGTCTGCCGCGTCACGTTCACTTTTTCAGCAAGAGCACCTTGTGTAAGACTGTGCTTTGCACGGAGCTCCTTCACTCGATTTTTAATTTCCATTGGTAATATCCTCCAAGCGTTACTGCTTTTATTGTAAAGTAGACTATACATTTTGTAAAGTCGACTTTACATTTATTTTTAAAAACAATTGAAAAGCCTACTTCTGTTTATTCAATCCAAATTATTTTCCCATTTGGACACATTGGCGGCAATTACTGGTTTGTACTGTCGGAATCAGCGAGGAATTCGGACTCACAGCTCGTGGAATTTGCTTTTTACCGTCAGAATCAGTGTGCTATTCGGACTCGCAGCTCGTGGAATTAGGTTGTACTGTCGGAATCAGTGTGTTATTCGGACTCACAGCTCGGGGAGTTTGGTTATACTGTCGGAAACAGTGTGTTATACGGACTCACTACTCGGGGAACTTGGTCGTACTGTCGGAATCAGTGTGTTATTCGGACTCGCAGCTCGTGGAATTTGGTTGTACTGTCGGAATCAGAGTGTTATTCGGACCCGCAGCACGGTGAATTAGGTTTTACTGTCAGAATCAGTGTGTTATTCGGGCTCGCAGCTCGCGGAATGCGGTTGTACTTTCGGAATCAGAGTGTTATTCGGACTCACTGTTCGCAAATCATGCTTGCTCTGTCTAAATCAGCTACGCTCCGATTCGCTATTTCAGATCAACTAGTCCGAATGAGCTTTATATTCAGACACACAGCAGGCTTTAACAGCTCGGCTTGACGGAATCATTCTACTAAAAAATAGTTTAATAGATTTTTCAAATTTGGTAGTTTAGGATTCTATTTTTTTGGCGAGAATGGTTTGTGAAGGGATGGTGCTAGAGAGTGAGTAAACAAATTGCAATTATATCATTTATATTTTTACTGTTAATTGGGGCGAATAGCCATTTATTGATAAAAGAAACAAGTGCGCAAGGGTATCAGGTAATTCCTGATGAAGCGATTCGACTTCGCATCTTGGCAAACAGTGATTCAGAAGAAGATCAAGCTTTAAAGCGCAAGGTGCGTGATGCGGTGAACGCAGAAATTACGGAATGGGTTGCGGAGTTAACTTCAATTGAAGCAGCTAGAGAGTTGATTCAAGAGAGACTACCAGAAATTGAGAAAATCGTTGCTAGAGTTTTAGAAGAAGAAAAGAGCAATCAAAATTACTCAGTCAAATATGGACGCAATGTTCAATTTCCAACAAAGCTTTACGGTCAATTTCTATACCCAGCAGGTGAGTATGAAGCCATTTTAATTTCGATAGGTGAAGCTGAAGGAGCAAACTGGTGGTGCGTGTTATTCCCTCCATTATGTTTCTTAGACTTTTCAACAGGTGATGCAATTGAAGCGTCAGATGAAGAAGGAAAAGATGTAGCCATGGAGCAAGAAGAAAAAGAAGTGGAGAAGGAAGAAAAGCAAGAAAAGAAAGACAACAAAGACAGTGCGGAAAATAAGGAAAGTGAAGGAGAAGAAGTAGAGGTAAAATTCTTCTTAGTTGAATTTTTCACGTCACTTTTTAGCTAAAAGTCTAGCATTTGGTTCTATTTGTTTAGAAGCCCTCATAGAGTAGTTACTAGATAATGAAAGATGGGGTGGAGAACTATGAAACAAATTAGAACGGCGACAGAACAGGATATTGAAAAAGTAAGAGCATTTTTAGTACAAGCTGAAGTAAGTGCGGAAGGTATTGAATCGATAATGGACCATTTTATATTACTGGAAGATGCTGAGCAACAAATCCTCGCGACCTTAGGGATTGAGAGGATTGAAAAGGATGGTTTACTTCGATCGCTCGTGATCTCGCCGGGCGTTGACCAAACGAATTTATTAACGCTATTTAAAAGTGCGATTTCACTAGCGAAGCATAAGGAAATTAGCCGATTATATTTAGCGACAAATAAGCAAGCGTCGATTCAATTTTTCACCATGCTTGGTTTTGGACAAGTTGAAACGAATGAGCTACCAGTACATATAATAGGATCCAATCATATCTCACAGCTGCTTGAAAAAGCGGATCCGATGTTCATGGTTTCGCAAATTGAAAAATAAAATTAGTTTTCAAACCCTTGTTTGTGGACGGAATGTTTGCAGGCGGGGGTTTTATTTGTATTTACACAACTAAATTGTGGATAATGTGGATAAGTTTTGTTGTTAAAAAGGTATAAAATATGATAGTCTATGGAACGTGATGAAAAATATGGGCTGTGGATACATTTTTCCCTATAGATGTGATTTATGGAAAAGTTGGTTATACCCACAAAATTATCCACATTTTCGGTTAAATTATCCACAAAATGTGGATAACACTTGTTTTCTACCCATTATATACCTATACTTTTTTATATTGTAATAATAAATAAACTACATAACTAAAGGAATTCATTATAGGAGTTGCGTTACATGGAAACAAAACAATGGGTTGTGGATAAAGATGAACATAATTTAGAATCTTATCCACAAATAAAAGAGGCTGCAACGCTTCTACGGGCAAATGAAGTGGTTGCATTCCCTACTGAAACGGTCTATGGCCTTGGAGCAAATGCTTTATCTGACGAGGCGGTTGCAAAGATCTATGCAGCAAAGGGGCGCCCGAGCGATAATCCACTGATTGTCCACATCTCCACAATTGGGCAGCTTTATAATATCGTACAGGATATTTCGGAGCAAGCTGAGCGTTTGATTGAGAAATTCTGGCCAGGTCCGTTAACACTTGTTTTAAAAAAGAAGGAAAATGCTGTTGCAAGTAAAGTAACAGCAGGTCTAGAAACGGTGGCAGTACGGATGCCAAGTCATCCAGTTGCTTTGGCATTAATATCGGCAACAGGGCTTCCGCTTGCTGCGCCAAGTGCGAATCTTTCGGGAAAACCAAGCCCGACACTAGCCAAGCATGTAGCCGATGATTTGACTGGAAAAATCGCTGGCGTCCTTGACGGTGGAGCAACAGGTGTTGGACTTGAGTCCACAGTTCTGGATTGTTCAGGTGAGGTACCTATCATTCTACGTCCAGGCGGTGTGACGAAAGAGCAGCTTGAGGAAGTGTGTGGTGTAGTCAAGGTTGACAAGGCGATATTAAAAGAAGATGAAGCGCCAAAATCGCCAGGAATGAAATATAAACATTATGCACCGACGGCGCCACTTACAATCGTAAATGGTTCAATGGAATTTATTCAATCTCTTGTAAAAGAAAAGCAAGCTGAGGGGTTGAAAGTTGGCGTTTTGACAACAACGGAACGTGAAAAGAAATACAGTGCAGATAACATTATTGCTTGTGGTTCGCGTGAAGATTTAGAATCGGTGGCAAACAGACTTTATGATGTCCTCCGCCTCTTTGATGAAAGTAACGTCGATGTTATTTTTAGTGAGAGTTTTCCAAGTGAGGGCATTGGGCAAGCTATTATGAATCGGTTAATCAAAGCTGCGGGACATAAATTGATAACTGAATAAATTGGGAAATTCTTAGCTGAGATATATGGTTCAAAAAGGTGACGAATCTTATTGCTATAAGGTCAAGAAACGTGAGACTTGAGGAACGGCGAGGCCGAGTGATGCAGAGATTCGCAGTCTATCATTTGGCAACTTTTTGAACAACCTTCTTCTATTTCGTTTTGTACATGCATATGTTGAAATAGGCACGTCCAAGGAGGTAGAAGATGGATATTACAGCATTTCTCGGGGAACTTATAACCTTATTTATAATGGCATTTGCTTTAGGAATGGACGCATTTTCCGTAGGACTTGGAATGGGATTAATCCGGTTAAGGCTTAAGCAGATTTTAACAATCGGGATAACCATCGGTGTGTTTCATATGTGGATGCCTTTGGCTGGAATGATGATCGGCCATTTTTTATCAGATACATTTGGAGCAATTGCAACCTATGTTGGTGCGGGATTGCTCTTATTTTTAGGATTGCAGATGATCATTTCCTCCTTCAAGGACGATGACGGTGACAAACGCATGATTACACCTGTTGGATTTGGTTTGTTTATTTTTGCCTTAAGTGTGAGTCTTGATAGTTTTTCTGTTGGGCTTTCATTAGGGATTTATGGTGCGAAAACGATTATGGTTATTCTGATGTTCGGTGTAGTTAGCATGATCCTGTCGTGGGTCGGTCTACTGCTAGGCAGAAAGGTCCAACATTGGCTCGGTACATATAGTGAGGTGCTAGGTGGTTGTATTCTCCTGGTCTTCGGAGTGAAATTGCTATTTCCTTTATAAGTGGGACAAGGGACCTGTGACCCAGGGAATCTGAAGTGGTTATGAGGAAGCTGTGACCCATGGAAGAGTATGAGTGAAAAACTCGTGCTCTTTTTTTCATTTATTGACTATGTGTTTTGGGTTGATCTCATTTATAATAGTACTATATCGAATTTTGTCTATTTGTGCAGGTCGTTCGCAGCATAAAGGCAGGTAGAAAAGGGTGATAAAATGATTCGCGTTTTATTTGTTTGTACAGGAAATACATGTCGAAGTCCAATGGCTGAGGCGATTTTACGAAAAAAGTGCGGTGAAGATATCGAAGTAAAATCAGCGGGGATATTTGCTGGGGATGGTAGTCCTGCTTCGGCTAATACGGCACAAGTCTTGAAGGAAAATGGAATTGAGTGTCAGCACTCTTCTTCCTTTTTAATACAAGAGCATATTGATTGGGCCACTTATGTGTTAACGATGACTAACCACCATAAGCAAGCAATACTTCAACGTTTTCCAGAAGCCCAGGACAAAGTACATACCTTAAAGGAATTTACAAATGGTAGTGGGGATGTTTCTGATCCATTTGGAGGGCCAGTAGAGATTTATAGAGAAACCTATGCAGAGCTCGAACCATTAATTGACGAGGTACTTTCAAAACTTAAATAGAGAGATAGATTCAGGGGGAGAATCGGTTGAAAAAAAGGCGCTATAAATTTGGTATTAAGCTAAAATTAGTCTTACTTACGACTATTTTAGCGATTGTGACTTACTCAACATCTGCGTTATTCATTTATTTTGTGTATCCGTTCGTAAATGAGTTGATCAATCAACAAATCTTTATCATTGGCACGCTGGTTTTAGGGATTGTTTGGTCTGGGATTCTTGCGTATTTTGCAGCTTCCTTTATTACGAAACCACTCCAAAAGCTTGAGCAGGTAGCGATTCATGCGGCGAATGGTGATATTCGTGAGGATGTTCCTGTTTCGAAATCAGATGACGAGATTCGTAGCTTGAGTCTTGCTTTTAATAAAATGCTACACAATCTCCGCGAAATGGTTCAAAACATTGAAGGCAATTTTGAAAATACAAATGAAAAGGTTATTGAAATTACAAAAGCATCCAGTCTTGCCTCCGAACAGGCGGAAAATATTAACCGAACAATTTCTGAGATTTCCAAAGGGGCGGATAGCTCGGCCGTATCGATTCAAGAAACAGCTGAATCTGTCGAGGATGTGATTCAAATTGCTGGAGAGGTTCAAGAAATTGCGAAAACCTCACAAAACTTGTCTGTTGAAATGGTCGATACATTACATGATAGCAAAGAGGTTGTTCATTCGTTAATTTCGGGCATTAATAAGCTTGTTGATAACAATCAAATTTCACTTCAAGCCGTCAATCGTCTTGAGACGAATGCGAAGGAAGTAGAGCATATTATTTCTCTAGTTGGCGATATTGCACGCCAAACAAATTTACTTGCATTGAATGCGTCAATCGAAGCGGCTCGTGCTGGTGAACATGGTAAAGGCTTTGCGGTTGTTGCTGAAGAAGTAAGGAAGCTTGCGGACGAAAGCTCAAAGGCTGTTCAAGGGATTACGGAGCTTATCCAAAGTATTCAGCAAGAGGTTCGAAATGTAGTCGTTCAAATTTCAGAACAAGTCGCTGTTGCAAATGAGGAAGCGAAAAAGGGAACCATCACAAATGAGGCGCTTGCTGAGATGACAACGTCCGTTCATGAAGTGGCAGATGCAGTAAAACAAATTGTTACCTTGGTTGAAAAACAAATGGAACGCATTCAAGAAACATCCCTGCAGTCTCAAGAGGTTGCGGCGATTGCGGAACAGACTTCAGCTGGTGCTCAAGAAGTAAGTGCGGCAACGCAACATCAGACAAGTGTAATTTGTGAAGTGGATGCATTGGCACAGGAACTTGCTACACAAGCAGGACAGTTAAAGCAGACGATTCAACGGTTTACAATGTAATTTTAAAAAGATAGAACTCCTATTTTGGTTCGGGAGTTCTTTTTTAGGTATAATAAAAATTAATGGAATGTCTTTTGGAGAAATATCGAGCCAAGTCTCAATTCATAATAGGGGGATTTACAATGAAAGTTGCAATAGCTTCAGACCATGGCGGTTTAGTATTACGTGAGGAAATTAAAAAGGTATTGGACGAACTTGAAATTGAGTATGATGATTTCGGATGTGAATGCTCTACATCTGTTGATTATCCCGATTATGCACTACCTGTAGCGAAAAAAGTAGCGAACGGGGAATATGACCGTGGTATTTTAATTTGTGGAACGGGGATTGGGATGAGTATTGCTGCGAACAAGGTACAAGGGATCCGTTGTGCACTTTGTCATGATGTATTTAGTGCAAAGGCTACACGTGAGCATAACAACAGCAATATTTTAGCAATGGGTGAACGTGTGATTGGCCCGGGGCTAGCAGTTGAAGTTGCAAAAACATGGCTTACTACAGAATTCTCAGGTGGACGTCATGAAAACAGAATCAACAAAATCACCGCTTATGAAAACAACCCCTCTGGGGAATAACATACGAGATTACAGCGCCTGAGGACATGATGCATCAGGCGTATATTTAATTACTTCAATACTTTTGTGGGACAAGGGCCTGTCCCGAAGGAGGGAACGAGGATGGTTGCAGATCTTGAGGTGTGGAAAAGGCAGCTTCAGACGATTCTTTCGGAGTTTGCGGAACGTGCTTCGCTGAAAAAAGGAGAGCTTCTTGTTGTCGGGTGTAGTACAAGTGAAGTCATTGGTGAACGAATTGGTACGGCCGGATCAGAAGAAGTGGCGGAAATGATTTTTAGAGAATTGGCTAAGCTTCGTGAAAATATAGGCGTGGAGCTCGCGTTTCAGTGTTGTGAGCATTTAAATCGTGCATTAGTGGTAGAGCGGGAAACAGCGATACATAAAAATTTCGAGCAAGTAACAGTTGTTCCGGTTCGAACCGCAGGTGGTGCGATGGCCACATATGCTTTTGGGCATTTTAATGATCCTGTTGTTGTTGAGTTTATTAAAGCCGAAGCGGGAATTGATATTGGTGATACCTTCATTGGCATGCATCTAAAACATGTTGCAGTTCCGATTCGAAGTTCAGTTAAAGAACTAGGTGGTGCACATGTTACAATGGCCAAAGCAAGACCAAAACTCATTGGTGGCGAAAGAGCAGTCTATCCGAATAAAAAGGAAAATAAGAAATGTTAATAGATGAACTGACCTAGCCAAATGAGACATATATAAAACACCTATCCATATTAAATTTAACACTTTTTCATTAATTTG
>NZ_JBPFDQ010000085.1:0-14559 GCF_059415045.1 Ferdinandcohnia sp. SAFN-114
CCCTGTTCAATACAGAGATCATCTTCTTAAAGTAGCCTAGCTTTTTTTAAAATGTCCTTTACAAGGGGTACAGATTACAAAACCGTGGACTTTTTTTACTAATACGATACAATAATATAAATAATTATTTGATTTGTATGTATTCACCCATCAATGGATTGTATCATAATATACTTTATTGCTTAAAAGCGTTTAGGTAATAAAGTTTTTAGTGACATATTGAATTTTATCGTTTATAATGAATTCTAATTACTAGAAATATATCATATTTTCGATTAAATTACGATAATAACTTGGGTGGAGAAAGGAAGAGTGAGATGAGTAAAGTAGAACTAGATAACCTACGCGACAGAGTAGAAGAAATTAATCTTGAAATTCTTAAACTTATTAGTGAACGCGGGAAATTAGTACAAGAAATTGGAAAAGTAAAAGAAACACAAGGTGTTAACCGATACGATCCTGTACGCGAAAGAAAAATGTTAAATAACATTTTAGAGCATAATGAAGGACCTTTCGAAACATCAACTGTACAACATATCTTCAAAGAAATTTTCAAGGCAGGTCTTGAGATTCAAGAAGACGATCATCGCAAAGCTCTCCTTGTTTCACGTAAGAAAAAACCTGAAGATACAATTGTTGATGTAAAAGGTGTAAAAATTGGTGATGGCTCACAGCAATTCATCGTTGGACCATGTGCGGTTGAAAGTTATGAACAAACAGCTGCAGTAGCTGCAGAAGCAAAGAAATATGGTTTACGCCTACTTCGTGGCGGTGCATTCAAGCCAAGAACTTCTCCTTATGATTTCCAAGGGCTAGGACTTGAAGGATTAAAAATCTTAAAACGCGTTGCAGATGAGACAAACATGGCTGTTATCAGTGAAATTGTAAACCCTGCAGATATTGAGGTTGCTTGTGATTACATTGATGTTATCCAAATCGGTGCTCGTAACATGCAGAACTTTGAATTACTGAAAGCAGCAGGCTCAGTTAAAAAGCCAGTATTATTGAAACGCGGATTGGCTGCTACACTTGATGAATTCGTGAATGCAGCAGAATATATCATATCTCAGGGAAATGATCAAATCATTCTTTGTGAAAGAGGTATCCGTACTTACGAAAAAGCTACTCGTAATACATTAGATATTTCTGCAGTTCCTATCCTAAAACAAGAAACACACTTACCAGTATTTGTTGACGTAACACATTCAACTGGACGTCGTGATTTATTATTGCCATGTGCAAAAGCAGCTCTTGCAATTGGAGCAGATGGTGTCATGGCGGAGGTACATCCAGATCCAGCGGTTGCTCTATCAGACTCAGCACAGCAAATGGATTTTGATCAATTTGAAAAATGGATTACAGAACTTAAGGCAACTCAAGCCGTTCGTGTTTAACTTTATCCAGCCTTGAGGCGGATGCACAGATTTTTCAAGCTTGCTTGAATAAAATCTGGGAGCAAATACGCCAAGGCGATTTGATTTTTCAAGAAGACCTCCTACTGTCAAAGTAGGAGGTTTTTTCGAGCTTTTTTAACGAATTTGTTAAGAATTGCACAAAGTAATTGCCCTAGAGGAGTAAGTATCGTATGATTATTAGATAAAATAAGCAAACATGACATTTGTTTGAATAAAAAAGTTAATACTAACATATAAGTGGTAACTTGAAATAAGGAGTGCTGTCAATGAATGTGACAATCTATGATGTTGCGAGGGAAGCCAATGTTTCCATGGCAACCGTATCGCGTGTTGTAAATGGTAACCCAAATGTAAAACCAACAACTCGAAAGAAAGTACAAGAAGCAATTGATCGATTAGGCTATCGCCCGAATGCTGTTGCTCGTGGACTAGCTAGTAAAAAAACGACAACAGTTGGAGTAATCATTCCAGATATCTCAAATATTTTTTACTCAGAGCTTGCACGTGGAATTGAAGATATTGCGACAATGTATAAGTACAATATTATCCTCAGTAACTCTGACCAAAATAAGGACAAAGAACTACACTTATTAAATACAATGCTTGGAAAGCAAGTGGATGGTATTGTATTTATGAGTGGAAATATTACAGGAGAACATGTCGAGGAATTTGAAAAGTCTCCTGTTCCGATTGTCTTAGCTGCCTCAGTGGAGAGTACAAATACGGTCCCAGCTGTAACAATCGATGTCGAACAGGCTGCATACGATGCAGTAACAGAATTGGCTAATAAAGGCCATAAGAAAATTGCGTTTGTTACCGGTCCATTAAATGAACCAATTAATGGTGAAAAGAAATTAAATGGTTATAAACGGGCTATCGAGGATGCAGGACTTTCATATAAGGAAGACTTTGTAATCGAAGGAGATTACACATATGATTCTGGTATTGAAGGTTTTGAGAGAATCCATGAATTAGAAGATAAACCTACTGCTGTATTTGTAGGTACGGATGAAATGGCATTAGGTGTCATCCATAGTGCACAAGATTTAGGTTATTCAATTCCAAATGATTTCGAAATTATTAGCTTTGATAATACACGATTAGCACTCATGGTGCGTCCGCAGCTTACATCAGTTGTTCAACCGATGTATGATATTGGAGCAGTAGCGATGAGACTTTTAACTAAGTTCATGAACAAGGAAAATGTTGAAGAGCAAATCGTGACATTGCCACACCGTATTGAATTTAGAAACTCAACAAAGGAATAGTTAAAAACACGGCCCGAGGCCGTGTTTTTTATTTATTATTTCGTATTGGGTAAAGCGTTTTTGTAACGGTAAGTGCATTTTTTTCCTCAATTTCTGCTCTTCTAGGTATAGGTGGATAAATAGTGGGCTCATCATCCCAATATGCTGGAAGAGTGAGTTTGGCTATTGGTTGCCACTGATTGATCCATTCGGTTGGAAGTGCGCCACTTATATTTGATTTTTCAATCATTTCGAGCCAAATCAAAGACCATGCTCTAGGTACGACTCTCCAAATGTCATATCCGCCGCCACCGACTGCAATCCAGCGACCATCACAATATTGATGTGCAAGCTGATGAGCAAGCTTAGGGATTTCACGATAGATTTTCATTGTTGCAGACAAATGGGTTAACGGATCATAGTAGTGCGAGTCGACACCGTTTTGCGTAAAAATAACATCTGGTTTAAAAAACTCAGTTACTTCTGTAAAAGCGGTTGTGTATGCATGTAACCATGAATCGTCCTCAGTAAATGCATCAAGCGGAATATTAAAGGTATAGCCGTAGCCCTTGCCAGAGCCACGCTCAGTTACATTTCCTGTCCCAGGAAATAGATATCGTCCTGTTTCATGAATTGAAAGTGTACAAACAGTTGGGTCATCATAAAATGTCCACTGCACACCATCTCCATGATGTGCATCAGTATCCACATATAGAACCTTTACATTATATTTTTTTTGCAAATAACGAATCGCTACTGAACTATCATTGTAGACACAAAATCCAGAGGCCTTCCCGCGGAATCCATGATGGAGTCCGCCTCCTAAATTAAGGGCATGCTTCGATTTTCCCGACATTACATGGTCAACTGCGGAAAGGGTAGCGCCTACTAGTAATGCACTAGCCTCATGCATTCCGGGAAAAATAGGAGTATCCTCCGTGCCGATTCCATAGCTATATCCAGTTTCTTTAGGGAGTTTACCTTCCCCTGCTAACTTAACAGCCTCAATAAATTTGGGGTCATGGACGAGTTCTAATTCTTCATCTGTGGCTACTCTAGGTGGAATAATATCCGATTCATCTAACAAGTTCAGACTTTTGAGTAGATCATATGTAAGTTTTACCCTCGTTTGATTAAAGGGATGATCATTACTAAATCGATATTTTAATAATTCGTCCGAATAGACAAAGACAGATTCTTTCGTCATAATCGTGGCCCTGGTATGGTTGGCCATAGTACAGTGTAGCCATTATCAATTAGATTAGTAATGATCTTAGTTGGATTCATTGTTTGAACTCGTAACACAATTATTTTATATTGCGTGTCCTCTTTGTCAGGATAAACAAGGACACTGTGAATATTTACATTATGATTTTTTATGACATTGACAACGTCTGCGAGTGTTCCTGCACGATTATGTACCTTAATTTCGAGTTGTGAACCTGGTTGGTTTGCACCTGTTAGTTGTGCAAAGGTATGAAGTAAATCAGTCTCAGTGATGATTCCAACTAATTTTCCATTGGATTCAATTGGGAGACAGCCAATCCGATGCTGGAAAAAAACAGCAGAAATCTCTTCAACAAAGTCAAGCGGATGTCCGGTTATTACTTCTTTTACCATAATGTCTTTAAGTGGTGAATCTAGTGTTTTTTCATTGTTCGTATAGTCTAGGATTGAAGGCTTTGCATCACGAATATCACGGTCACTAATTAACCCAATCACGTGTTGATTTTTATCTACCACAGGTATATGACGAATTTTTTTCTCATCCATTATTTTAATCGCTGTTGAGATGGAGTCATCAGCTGATAAAGTAATGACATTTTTCTTCATAATTTCTTCAACAATCATGTGAATCCCCCTTACTCCCTTAATACATGAATCGATTCATAAAGCGTAGCCGGTCAAATCTTTCAATCGTATCCTGATTTACTCGTTTGCCAATTCGAGCCATTAAACAGTTGGCAGGGTGTGAACTAATTTCAGGATCATCTGTTGCAAACCATTCAAGCCCACCTGCACTCATCATTTTTTCCATTACTTTACGATACTCCCAAACATTCAGGCCAGTTCCTTTTAAATCCCAATGCCAATAATATTCGGTAGTAATGATGAGATAGTCTTCCATAGCGTCATCCATCATAGAAACAATTAATAGATTCTTTCCAACTCTGCTGCCTCGAAATTTTGGAATAACTTCAATTGCTCCTAATTCTATCAAATTTTCTATTTTCCCCTCAGACCAGCGCTCTAGCGGGTCTGGGTAAAGGTATGTAACATACCCTACAATTGTATGATGCTCTCTTGCGATAATAATTCTTCCTTCAGGGAGGTCAGCAATTTCAATCAATGCTTTATGCTGTTGATTTGGAGGACGAAATGCTACCAAGTCCTCGTGAAATTCATAGCTTGCAAGGGCTTCTCCGGTTATGGGACCTTCAATAATGAGCGTGCCATGAGGGGTTTTAAGTTCCTTTGCGTTATAAGTTTTCTTATGCTCCACATTGTCACCACCATTCATAACGTCAATTTCATTATACATGAACCTAGTAAAAATAAAGCGTTTTCAGAATTTTGTCAAATGCGCCTTGGGGTTTTGGTGCCCAAATTTTTCGCGCGTGCATGAAAAACTATCGCTGAAAAGTCGTCGCATCTGCGGGTGCTGTACCTATATTTAGCAGGGTATTGGGCCCATACTATTACACTAATTATACAATTTTACAGAAAAATAATATATAAACAAAATTTTAAAAATTGAGAAAAGACGAGTTTTATTTTATAATAGAATAGTAAATAACTTACATAAAGGGGAAATGTATAGTGAAAGTGGAAGCGTTACCAGCAACCAAAGGCAATTATAATCTAAAAGATTATGATGAAGCATATGAGAATTTTGATTGGACGGAAGTAGAAAAAAGTTTTTCTTGGTCAGAAACAGGTAGGGTTAATATTGCTTATGAAGCAATCGACCGCCATGCAGAGGGTGTAAGGAAAAATAAAATCGCTCTATATTATCGTGATCCATCACGTGATGAGAAATATACATTTAAAGAAATGAAAGAATATACGAACCGTGCGGCTAACGTATTAAAGCAAGCGGCAGATGTGGAAAAAGGTGACCGAGTATTTGTATTTATGCCACGTTCTCCCGAATTATATTTTACAGTATTAGGGGCTATTAAATTAGGGGCAATCGTGGGACCACTATTTGAAGCATTTATGGAAGGAGCAGTTCGCGATCGCTTGGAAGATAGTGAAGCAAAGGTAATTGTCACAACTCCAGAATTAGTGGATCGTATTCCGTTTAATGAACTTCCTGCATTAAAGCATATTGTCCTCGTTGGTGAAAATGTTACGGAGGATGGCCCATTTATCGATTTTCTTGGTCGGCTAAAAACAGCAAGTAAAGAGCTGCAAATTGAATGGGTAGAACGAACGGACGGTATGCTATTACACTATACTTCTGGTTCAACAGGTAAACCAAAGGGAGTATTGCATGTTCATAACGCCATGATTCAACAATACCAGACTGCAAAATGGATTCTCGATTTACAAGAAGATGACATCTATTGGTGTACAGCTGACCCAGGTTGGGTAACAGGAACTTCTTACGGCATTTTTGGTCCTTGGCTTAACGGAGCTTCAAATGTAATAGTAGGAGGCCGTTTTAGACCGGAAAACTGGTACCAAACCATTGAAGATTTTGGAGTTACAGTCTGGTATAGTGCACCAACAGCATTTAGAATGCTGATGGGCGCTGGTGATGAACTTGTAAAACAATTTGATTTAAGTACATTGCGTCATGTATTAAGTGTAGGGGAGCCACTTAACCCCGAAGTTGTTCGTTGGGGAGTAAAGGTCTTTAACTTACGAATTCATGATAATTGGTGGATGACAGAAACGGGTGCACAGCTTATTAGTAATTACCCTTGCATGGAGATCAAACCAGGTTCTATGGGTAAACCATTCCCTGGAATTAAGGCTGCTATTGTTGACGACCAAGGTAATGAATTACCACCAAATCGTATGGGCAACCTCGCTGTTAAAAAGGGCTGGCCATCAATGATGTATCAAATTTGGAATAATCCCGCAAAATATGAGTCCTATTTTATGCCCGGTGATTGGTATGTATCAGGGGATTCAGCATATATGGATGAAGATGGTTATTTCTGGTTCCAAGGTCGTGTTGATGACGTAATCATGACCTCCGGTGAGCGGGTAGGACCATTTGAAGTTGAAAGTAAGCTTGTTGAACATCCCGCAATTGCAGAAGCCGGTGTTATCGGAAAGCCTGACCCTGTAAGAGGGGAAATCATTAAAGCGTTCGTAGCACTCGTTGATGGCTATAAAGCGACAGATGAGTTAAAAGAAGAAATAAGAGATTTTGTAAAAAAAGGATTAGCTGCACATGCTGCTCCTCGTGAAATTGAGTTTAAGGAAAAACTTCCAAAAACACGTAGTGGAAAAATCATGAGACGTGTTCTTAAGGCATGGGAGCTTGATTTACCGACAGGCGACCTTTCTACAATGGAAGATTAAAATGTTAACAGAAAAAGAGGTGATCCACTGGATCACCTCTTTATTATTGATTAATTTCCACCGTTTTCTTTATCTTTTTCTTTACCCTTAGCGTTACCTTTGCCATTCTTTTCATTCTCATTATTGGTACCGTTATCCCCATCAGCAGGAGGGTCTGACGGAGGTGGGGTAACCACTTCCGGCTCTGGTTTGTAGTCGCCATTTTTGATTAAGACTGAATTTGCGAGTGGCGTTTCTTTACCAGTGACATCAACAGCAGTAACATAATAGGCAGCAACGGCGTTTCCAACTTTAAATTGTAAATTCTTTGTAGCAGGAACACTTCCGATTTTCTTGAAGTCTGCTGTGAAATTTCCTGCAGAATAGATTCGATATCCTATGACATCATTGTGATCATGCTTTGCCCATTTCAATGTACCTGAAGAAATCGAGGCACCTTTTACTTGGGACGGAACTGAACCATTATCTTTAAGTTCAGTAGATTCTGTAACAACAAGGTTCTTCCAACGATCGTTCTTAGGAAGCAGTTGTGAAATGGCCGCAGAATCTTTTAAACCATGCTCCGATAAAAACTCTTTCTTGATCATGATTCCTTCTTGTACAAATTCCTTTGGTGCACTTGATGGTACACGATAAGCTTTGCCATCTACTTCAATATACTTACCTTTTACAAGGTTATCATCGACCTTTGTCGGAACAAATTTTGCATTATATATGTCAGATTGTACTAGACCAGCTTCACGACATAAATCTGAAGGAAGTAATCCAGAAAGTCCACAATAAGAGCGACTTACAATTCCTCCAGGCATTTTAAAGTTCTCTTTTGGTTTAACAAGCTCTGGTTTTACATCATATACTGCATTCATTTGTTGTGCCCACAGAAGAATATTTCTTCTTGAATTATAAAGTCCCTTATAGTTCAGTGCCACTGGTTTTGGTGTATCATAGCCAATCCACGTACCAAAGGTTACATTCGGGTTGGTTGCTACAAACCAAATATCCCACCAGTCGTTGGTTGTACCCGTTTTACCAGCCCAATCCGCATTAAACTTAAGGTAGCCATTCATAGATGCAGCTGTACCACCGCTAATAACATCACGCATCATATCGATTGTTAGATAAGCAGTTTGTGGAGAGAAAACCTCAACAGGTTTCACTTCATGTTCGTATACAACTTCTCCGTCGTTCGTCTCAATTTTTTCAATCATATAGGCATCAATAAACTTACCTTCGTTAGCAAATGTTGCGAACGCATTTACATTCTCTTCAACTGAAACTCCATCCGTCATACCGCCAATTGCTAAAGATGGGGCGTGATAGTCTTTCTCATTTAAAGAAGTGAACCCCATTTTCTCTAGGAAAGTTATTGGGCGGTGATCAAATGCCTTTAAGTATGTCTTGATCGCCGGGATATTCTTAGAGACTTGTAAAGCTCGTCTAGCAGACATTAGACCATCAAAGTCATTTGTCCCACCCACGTTATATGGAGTATATTTTCCATACGAGAACTTTACATCGGCAATCACGCTACCAGGTTGTACGAGTCCAAGTTCCATTGCTGGTGCATAGTCCAAGAGAGGCTTCATAGTTGAACCATTTGAACGCTTCGCACCTAATGCGTGGTTGGTTTGTTCACGCTCGAAGTCACGGCCTCCCACAAAACTAATTATTTTTCCTGTTCTATTTTCAATTAATACAGAACCGAGCTCTTCTGGTTCTATTACTTGTACATCTTCATTCGTTTCTAAGTTTTTCTTTGTTTCTTTTCGATCTGGACCAAAATATTGAAATTTCTTTACTGCCTCTTGCATTGCATCATATACTTCTTTGTCAATAGTTGTATGGATTTTATATCCATTTTGACGAAGGTTTCTGTCTGCGATAACTTGGTAGTGTGATCGAAGTTCCTTATTTTCTTCAAGATCCTTTTCCTCGTATCCGTCATCCTTAGCCAATTTTTTCATCAAAATATCAGTGGCACGTTTTTCTACTTCAACTGTTAACCAAGGATATTTTTCAGTAGGCTCTGACTTAGGTGGGGCAAGGTTTGCACGAATATCATAGGTAAGTGCTTCGTCATATTGCTTCTGTGTAATAAAACCACCTGTAAGCATACGCTCTAAAACTGTTTTCATCCGGTTGATACCGGGCTCCAAGTTCTCTTTCACCTTTCCACCCTGGTTCAAAAACGGAGTATATACATATGGGTTTTGTGGTATACCAGCGATAAATGCTGCTTGTGGAAGGTTTAAATCTTTTGCATCTACTCCAAAAATTCCTTTGGCTGCTGTTTGAACTCCAGCAATATTTCGACCTGAAGAATTACGGCCATAAGGAATAATATTTAGATATGCTTCTAGAATTTCATCTTTATCAAAAAACTTTTCAAGTCGCAGTGCAATGAGAATTTCCTTAGCCTTCCGATCAAAGGAAACTTCATTTGATAAAATTTGATTCTTAATCAATTGCTGGGTCAGCGTACTTCCTCCAGTTTGGATAGGTGAATTAGTTACATCCTGTACGATTGCCCGGAGTATTGATTTTGGAACAACTCCATCGTGCTTATAGAAATATTGGTCTTCAGTAGCAATAACAGCATCTAAGACAAATGGTGAAATATCTTCGAGTGCTACTTCTTCACGTTGCAGGTCTGCCCTTAATTGACCAAGGTAGACCTCATTTGCAAAGTAGACCTCCGTGTTTTCTTCATAGTTATAAATATCTTTTTGCAGACTTTCATAGCTTCGGACAGGTTCGTCCTTAACCAGAGATGCAAAATATCCTGCACCAGCTCCACCGGCAAAGCCAAGTCCAAGCAGACCAATAATAAAGAAAATTAAAAATAAGTTCCATATAACCCCGTAAGTAACTCTTGCGCCTTTTCGGGCTTTGTTTCCGGTAACTGCTTGAATGACTTTATTTGATAGGACTCTTCGCCAAAAAGAGCTAATTTTTTCAAATATCTGTGATTTATTTAGATTCATAATCATCCCCCTAAAAATCCAAGTTTATTATAGCATATAGCGTAGGGTCATTAATATTATTTTATGAATTTCCATTATTTAATTTGACAATAATAGACAGAATGTGATAGAAAAACCTTATTATAAGGTTAAAAGGAGAATCGAAATTTAATGGATGTTATACAGGATTTGACTTATAGGGGATTGATAAATCAAGTAACAGATCAGGAAGGTCTACAGAATACATTAAAGAATGAAAAGATCAAATTGTATTGTGGATTCGATCCAACAGCTGATAGTTTACATATTGGCCACTTAGTAGGGGTTTTAACTTTGAGAAGATTCCAATTAGCTGGGCATCAACCCATTGCATTAGTTGGTGGAGCAACAGGCTTAATTGGTGACCCAAGTGGTAAAAAGGCTGAAAGAACATTAAATCCGAAAGAGGTCGTCGTGGAGTTTAGTAATAGTATTAGTAATCAACTTTCACGCTTTTTGGATTTTGAAGCAAAAGAAAACCCAGCTCAAATTGCAAATAATTATGATTGGATTGGAAGTTTAGACTTAATTACTTTCTTGCGTGACATAGGAAAAAGCTTTGGTCTTAATTACATGCTTGCTAAGGACTCTGTGCAATCTCGTCTCGATGCTGGTATTTCATTTACTGAGTTTAGTTATATGATTTTACAATCCTATGACTTCTTAAAACTTTATGAAGATGTAGGCTGCCGACTTCAAATTGGTGGAAGTGACCAATGGGGAAATATCACAGCAGGACTTGAATTAATTCGAAAAACAGTAGAGGATGCAAAAGCATTTGGTCTAACTATACCTCTCGTGACAAAAGCCGATGGAACTAAGTTTGGAAAAACAGAAGGTGGTACAATCTGGTTAGATAAAGATAAAACGTCACCATACGAGTTTTATCAATTTTGGATCAATACAGATGACCGTGATGTTGTCCGCTATTTAAAATATTTTACGTTCCTATCAAAAGCAGAAATTGAGAGTCTTGAAGCAGAAATTCAAAATGCACCTGAAAAGCGATTGGCACAAAAGACATTGGCTGAAGAAGTAACGAAATTGGTTCATGGTGAAGCTGCTCTAGAGCAAGCTGTGAAAATTTCAACAGCATTATTTAGCGGTTCTATCAGTGAATTAAGTGCAGAGGAAATTAAGCAAGGCTTTAAGGATGTTCCTTCATATGAGTACAATGGGGATCCAGTGGTCGGGTTAGTTGATTTATTAGTAATGAGCAAAATTTCCCCATCTAAGCGTCGGGCGCGTGAGGATATTGGAAATGGGGCTATTTATGTCAATGGTGAGAGAATCCAAGAAGTAGATGCGGTCTTGACTTCACAAAATCGAATTGAAGGTCAATTCACCGTCATCCGTCGTGGCAAGAAAAAATATTTCTTAATTAAATACTAAAATGATAAGGTGCTCCCAAGGAGCACCTTATTGATTTTATCTATGCAAAAAAAAGAGGAAAGGGATAACCCTTTCCTCTTTAGGAAGATTAACGTGAGTAGAACTCAACGATGAATGCTTCGTTAATTTCTGCTGGTAATTCAGAACGCTCTGGTAAACGAGTATATGTTCCTTCTAGCTTATCAGCATCAAAAGTTAAATATTCTGGTACGAAAGTAGTAGCTTCGATAGCTTCTTTAATTGCAACAAGGTTACGTGATTTTTCACGAACTGCAATTGTTTGACCAGGTTTTACACGGTAAGATGGAATATCAACGCGGCCACCATCTACAAGAATATGACCATGGTTAACTAATTGGCGAGCTGCACGACGAGTACGAGCAAGACCAAGACGGTAAACTAGGTTATCTAAACGTGATTCAAGAAGAATCATGAAGTTTTCACCAAGGATCCCTTGCATTTTGCTTGCATTGTTGAATGTGTTACGGAATTGACGTTCGTTCACACCATACATATGACGAAGCTTTTGCTTTTCTTGTAATTGTAAACCATATTCAGAAAGCTTCTTGCGTTGGTTAGGACCATGTTGTCCAGGAGCGTAAGGACGCTTTTCTAATTCTTTACCAGTACCACTTAATGAGATGCCAAGACGACGGGATAATTTCCAGCTTGGACCAGTATAACGAGCCATGAATGACTCCTCCTTCAATGTTTTTATTTTGTTGTAAAATAAAAACAGATGTGCTAGATGCTTTTGACTATTTTGTTTTCATGTATCTTCGCTCTAGCAGCCAAGAGTTACGTGATACACCATCTATGAGCTAATAGCCCACGCAGAGGAACAAAATAGAACAAAAACCTAATCACATACGCTGCAATATTTTACACAACGATCATTATATGATTTTTAGTAAAGGAAGTCAAGTTATCATGAAAATATACATAAAACGGCAAGATCTTTGTCTTTTTATGAAGTAAATTAGATTATTAATATGAAGATGTAATAAATTTGGTTTTTTTACGATATAATAAAACATTTTTCGTGCATTTTCTATTATAATGAAAATAGTAAGTACTTATGTTAGATGGGTGATTAATCATGAAGTTTCCAAATGAAGAATTGAGATATGAGCAACTTTTTAGAGTAACCTCTAAGTTTCACTCAACCATGGATATAGATGCTGTGCTCGAAGAGGTTATGAATACATTACAAGATGTATACCCATCGTTTGCATTTACCCTATTTCTTGCACATGATAATAAACGACATAATGTTATTCCTATTAAAGATATACAAGAATATGAAAATGGTGAACATTCGCTTGTTATGCAAGCGTTTGTAAACGGTACCTTGCAACATGAAAATTCAATTACTGATAAAAAATCGGTCATTTATGCCCCTTTAAAAGGAAGACAGGGTGTTTATGGAGTCTTGCAAATCAATGCCCATTACGGATTGGTATTTCCTAAATCAGAAATCCAGTTTATTGAACTGTTAGCAAATACAGCTGGACATGCATTCGAAAATGCACAACTCTACCAACAGTCGAAACAATTAATTGCTGATCTACAATTAATTAATGAAACTTCACATAAGCTAAATTCTAATTTGAGATTAACAGATACAATGACATTCATGACATCTCAAATCAAAGCTTCCTTCGGCGCAAATGAAGTAGGCTTCTTATTACAATCAAATGGACAAATAGAGGTACTTCCAGGAAGTACTACTTTTTTTGAAGAAGGACATGGCGAGCAATATATTTTATACTGCCTTGATCGAATATTAACAGAAAAAGAAACTCTATTCATAGGAGATTTACAGGTGGATCCGGCATTTGGCAATTCCGTCTATCGTTCTATGATGTCAGTTCCAATTGTACAACGCAGTGAAATTTTAGGTGTTGCCATTGTTTTACATGAACTACCTTATTTCTTTTCTTTTGATAAGTTTAAACTCCTGCAATCCTTGATTTATCATTCATCATTGGCTTTTACAAATTCAATCCTTAGGGAAGAACTCGAAAAATTGGTTATCACCGATTATTTAACCAAACTTTATTCCCGTAATTACTTAGAGGATTGTGTACACAAATCATTGGAAACAGATGCTTTTGGAACATTTATACTAATTGACATTGATGATTTCAAAGGTATTAATGATACTTATGGTCATCAGGTTGGGGACGAAGCAATTATACAAATAGCTAATCTTATTAAAGAAAATATCCGTGACAATGATATTGGAGCAAGATGGGGTGGAGAAGAACTCGCAATTTACCTGCCTAGAGTGGATTTAGCTTCAGGGATTGCTGTAGCAGAAAGGCTCGGAAAAAGAGTGGAACAAAATTCAAATCCCAAAATCACAATTTCATGTGGGGTGGCTACCTGGCATAAAGAATTCAGAGAAACATTCCAAAGTTTATTCCATCGTGCAGACAATGCACTGTATGCAGCTAAACAATCAGGGAAAAATCAAGTTATTGCTAGTGAAAATAAAGTCATTGAAGGGCATCTATGAAGGTATCGGGTTCGAATTCAGGGTATGAAATAGTAAATCCCTATACATTTTTAGCGTGAATTCATATACGAATTCACGCTTTATTTTTATTGATAAACCGTGTCCCAAGATACTTAAACTTCAGACATACCTTGTCTGAATTTGTCCTTCCGAGTCCGAAGTTACCTAGACTTCGGACACCCCTGGTCTGAACCTGGCATGTCGAGTCCGAAGATCTCTAAACTTCGGACACACTGGGCATGAATCTGGCATGGCGTGTCCGAAGATCTCTAAACTTCGGACACACTCGCGCTGAATCTGCCTTCCCGAGTCCGAAGTTGTGCTATCTTCAGACAATGATTAGCTAAATCTGCTTAGTCGAGTCCAAAGATCTCTAGACTTCAGACATACCTGGTCTGAATTTGCCCTCCCGAGTCCGAAGATACTTAAACTTCGGCCACACC
>NZ_JBPFDQ010000085.1:14659-24133 GCF_059415045.1 Ferdinandcohnia sp. SAFN-114
ACATACCTGGTCTGAATTTGCCCTCCCGAGTCCGAAGATACTTAAACTTCGGCCACACCGTGCATGAATCTGGCATGCCGAGTCCGAAGATCTCTAAACTTCGGCCACACTGGGCATGAATCTGCCTTCCCGAGTCCGAAGATCTCTAGACTTCAGACATACCTGGTCTGAATTTGCCCTCCCGAGTCCGAAGATACTTAAACTTCGGCCACACCGTGCATGAATCTGGCATGTCGAGTCCGAAGATCTCTAGACTTCGGACACACCGTGCATGAACCTGGCATGTCGAGTCCGAAGATCTCTAAACTTCAGACATACCTGGTCTGAATTTGCCTTCCCGAGTCCGAAGATACCTAGACTTCGGACACCCCTGGTCTGAACCTGGCATGTCGAGTCCGAAGATCTCTAAACTTCAGACATACCTGGTCTGAATTTGCCCTCCCGAGTCCGAAGATCCCTAAACTTCGGCCACACTGGGCATGAATCTGGCATGCCGAGTCCGAAGATCTCTAGACTTCAGACACCCCTGGTCTGAATTTGCCCTCCCGAGTCCGAAGATACTTAAACTTCGGCCACACCGTGCATGAATCTGGCATGCCGAGTCCGAAGATCTCTAGACTTCAGACACCCCTGGTCTGAACCTGGCATGGCGTGTCCGAAGATCTCTAAACTTCGGACACACTCGCGCTGAATCTGCCTTCCCGAGTCCGAAGATCTCTAAACTTCGGACACACTGGGCATGAATCTGGCATGTCGAGTCCGAAGATCTCTAAACTTCGGCCACACCGGGCATGAATCTGGCATGCCGTGTCCGAAGATCTTTAGACTTCGGACATGTCTGTGCTGAATCTGCGTCCCCGAGTCCGAAAATCTCTAGACTTCGGACATGTCTGTGCTGAATCTGCGTCCCCGAGTCCGAAGATCTCCAAACTTCAGACACACCGTGCATGAATCTGGCATGTCGAGTCCGAAGATCTCTAAACTTCGGACACCCCCGGGCTGAATCAGCACTCCCGTGTCCATAATGATTTTAATTGTTATTCGACACTAGAAATCATACGCGTTTTGCTATGGTAATTGTTCTATTTACAGCTCAAAATAGCCCCCATCTATAAATGGATGTCCTTTTTGGTAGGAACAGCGCTTTAATTCGCTATATTATAAAACCTAGTAAACCTCTATGAAAATAGAAAACGCTTTCAATACAACCCTTCTTGTCATATGCTAATGGTATAATCAAAAGTTTTAAGGGGGATAAGGGGAGCATGAGCAAGGAAAGTAAATACTTTGACACTTTAGCGATACATGGTGGCGGACCAACTTCTCCAAATGGGAGTTTAACACCACCACTTTACCAAACATCAACTTTTACATTTGAAACAGCTGAACAAGGAGAAGCTCGTTTTGCTGGTGCGGATGAAGGATATATATATTCAAGATTAGGGAACCCAACAGTTAAAATTTTAGAAGAAAGAATCGCTCTCTTAGAGGGAGGGGAAGCAGGGCTTTCATTTGGATCGGGGATGGCGGCTGTTTCGGCTGTGTTATTTGCATTAACAAAGTCTGGTGATCATATCCTCTGTTCACAGGGACTGTATGGGTGTACCTTTGGTCTCCTAAAGATGATGAACGAGAAGTACAATATTGAACATGATTACAGTGATATGGATGATGAAGAGGAAATTCTATCAAAAATTACTCCACAAACGAAACTAATCTACATTGAGACACCAATTAATCCAACTATGAAACTCATTGATTTACAAAAGGTTGTTAAGATTGCGAAACAGCTTAATATCCCAGTTGTCGTGGACAATACTTTTAGTTCACCTTATTTGCAGCAACCCATTAAATTGGGCTGTGATATTGTGGTACACAGTGCTACAAAGTATATTGGAGGACATGGAGATGTTATCGCAGGACTTGTCGTTGGCAAAAAAGAATTTATTCAACAGGTGGCAATGACAACGAAAAAGGATATTGGTGGTATTATGTCACCATTTGATGCATGGCTTTTACTTCGTGGGCTAAAAACACTGCCGGTAAGGATGGACCGCCACTGTGATAATACAGAAAAAATCGCATTCTTACTCAAAGAACATAAAAATGTGGAGCAAATTTTTTATCCTGGTGATATAGAAAGTCCAGCTTACGAGATTATGAAAAAACAAATGAGTAAGCCAGGTGGACTTATATCTTTTACAATTAAAGGCACAAAGAAAGATGCACAAAACGTTCTAAATCGACTGAAGTTAATCAAAATTGCTGTGAGTCTAGGTGATACAGAGACTCTCATACAGCATCCAGCAACAATGACACATTCAGTTGTGCCAGAGGAATCCCGATTGAACATGGGCATTACGGATAATTTGATTCGACTTTCGGTAGGATTAGAAGCATGGGAAGATATTTGGGATGATTTAAATCAAGCGTTAAATGGATAAAGGAGAACCTAGTCGGGAGGTCAAGCGACTCATAAATACGGGCAAATCAAAAAGCCAGCGAGGACAAAAATCCTCACTGGCTAGTTTTATTTGTCTAGGTCCAGTTGCCATCGTCTCTCTAGTCTGTTCCGATCGTCTCGGAAGGTAAAAGGCACCTTCTGTCAGCGCTCATCTTATGCTTGTCGCCTAAAGCTTAGCACCTTGCACTTTTCTACAGATGTTCTTCTAAAACCTTCACAAATTCTTCAAGGCATTGTTGGTCTACTTCATCAAAACGCTCTTTGATTGGACTGTCGATATCTAACACACCAAATACTTCACCATTTTTCATAATTGGAACAACAATTTCTGATTGGGAAGCACTATCACATGCAATATGACCAGGGAATAGATGAACATCTGCCACTCTTTCAGTCTTTCGATTTTGGGCTGCAGTGCCACAAACCCCACGTCCCATCTTAATTCTCACACATGCAGGTAGGCCTTGGAATGGTCCGAGAATAAGCTCATCTTCTTTCTTTACATAAAAGCCAACCCAATTGACATTATCTAAAAATTGGTTAAGTAATGCTGATGCATTTGCTAAATTTGCTATTTGGTCATGTTCGCCTTCAAGCAAAGCTTGCAACTGTTTTGTTACCAGTTTATAGTCTTCTGCTTTATTACCTTTGTATTGTTCGACATGAAACATTATGATTCCCCTCCATTTGAGTAATACCTACATAAATTATATTAAATGATAGCTTAAAGCGCGTGACTTGTCGATAAATTCTTAAAGGAATCCACCTTAGCATATCGAAATCTATACTATATTAAGGGTAAGGTGGGTTGGTTATGAAAAGTAAAACAATGAAACAAAAAGTTATTGAGTCGTCCGTATTCTTATTTAATACAAAAGGCTTTGATGGAACAACAGTACGTGAAATTGCGAAAAGAGCAAATTGTAATGTCGCCAATATCTCCTACTATTTTGGAAATAAGGAAGGTTTACTAGAACATTTAGTTTCTACTTACCTAGAGGGATATTTAACGATTGTCGAGCATGCCTATATTGAATTGGATAACAGAACGGCAAGAGAATGTTTATTGCTTGCGGTCAGAGGGATTATGGAATACCAAAAGGATAATCGTCACTTATCACGTTTTGTCCAAAGGGAAATTACATTTGATACCACTTTGATTCGTGAAATCATGACCACCTATATGGCAAAAGAAAAATATTATTTCCAAGCCATTTTTGAAACAGGTATTAAACAACAGGAATTTGCCCTAGTTCCAATCCCTTATGCCATCATGCAATTAAAGGGGATGTTATCTATGCCTTATCTACACCCTCAATATATGTCAGAAGTTTTACATTTAATGCCTTATGAGTTGTATGTTAGTGAACAATATTGTCATGAAATAGAGAAATGGGTAAACACGACTATTTGTAAACAACCTCAAACAGTAAAAAGCAAAATAACTCAGATTCCCGTTAATATCTAGTTGGTGACACTAACAAAGCATCTTTAATTAGATGTTCAAATCCTTGATTTAAATCCTTCCTGCTATGGGCATCGGAACCATAGACGAGAGGGATTTTTCGTTTTATTGCCTCTCTAATGATTTTTTCTGGTGGATAAACCTCTCGACAAAGTGGTTTATTAATACCAGCACCATTATAATCCAAGGCTAATCCAAGATCCGCAATTTGGTCGAGTATCGAGTGAATTTTGTCATCGAATTGCTTGGATACCGGGAATTTTTTTTGAAACTTATGAACAAGTGTAATATGGCCAATCCTTTTTGGCTTAAATTGACCTAGGTCTGCCGTTATAGAACGCGCCAATGTATTATAATAAGCTTCATAGACCGCCTCAACTGAGGAAAAGTCACTGATCATAGTCGCAAACATGTCAGGACTATAATCGAGGCAATAATACTGATCTTGTTTTTTTAAAAAATGAACAGAGAGAATGCTATCATTCAAATATCGACCATACTCGTTCAAAAAAGTCCTTGTGTCCTCTTCATATCCCTCAATATAGTCGACCTCTAATCCAATATTGATTTTAATATCTGATGCAAACTTTTTTTGAAGCTCGGTTAATACAGAAAAATAGATTTCTAGCTGATTTTCGTCCATTCCACTGTCCTGTTGAGGTGTGGGATCGTTAAATCGTGACGGAAGTGGTGCATGTTCTGTGAACGAAATTTCATCAAACCCTAACTGTAGAGCACGGGCAATGTAATCCTCAAACGCGTCCTTTGTACCATGCGGGCAAAAGGGTGTATGGATATGACCATCTGCTTTCATCGACAAATCCCTCATTTTTATATAAATTTTGTAAAAAATTTTAAAAGTTTTAGTCAAAAATTGTCGTTTACATGGTATCATAAATACAATAAAAAAACATTTGATTTGATATTACATATAAAAGTTAAAAACTAATATACATAAATGTCTAGAACGAGATTGATTGTGGGAGCAAGGAGGCCAAATTATGGAAATCATAATCGGCATAATCGTAGTAGCAAGTGCAGTAACTATTTTTGGGTTTTATTCGAGAAAAAAGATATATAAAGATGTTGATAGGCTTGAAGCCTGGAAGATAGATATGATGAATCGGCCAGTCACCGATGAAATAGCTAAAGTAAAAGAGCTTAATATGACAGGTCAAACTGAAGAACTATTTGAACGTTGGAGAAAGCAATGGGATGAAATTGTCACTGTTGCTCTTCCAGATGTTGAGGAATTATTATTTGATGCTGAAGACTTAGCTGATAAATATCGTTTTGGGAAAGCAAAACGGGTACTTGCCCAAATTGAGGCAATCTTAAAAGATGCTGAAAGCAATATCGCCATTATTTTAGACGAGCTTAAGGATTTAGTTGGCAGTGAGGAAAAAAATCGTGTTGAGGTTGATGAATTAAACCAACAGTATCGGGAACTTAAAAAGAATTTACTTGCGCATAGACATACTTTTGGACATGCTGAAAAACAGCTTGAAATGAATCTAGAAGATGTTTATGGGAAATTTAAAGAATTTGAAGAAGCAACGACGAATGGAAATTACTTTGAGGCAAGAGAAATTGTTCTCCTGATTAAGGATGCGCTATCCGTAACGAAGCAACAAATGGATGATATCCCTCACTTATTACATGAATGCCAAAGTACAATTCCAAATCAGTTAAATGAACTTTCTGAAGGTTATAGCCAAATGGAACAGGAGGGCTATTCTCTAAAGCACCACCAAATTGAGAAAGAAATTGAAAGAATGCGAGAGCAATTATCCCAACATATTTCTCTTATCGAAGAGCTAAAGCTTGAAGATGTGAAGAAGGGAATTGAAGAAGCAAGAGAGTCGCTCGATACAATCTATGATTTACTGGAAGCTGAAGTAAAAGCAAATCAGTTTGTGAAAAAAGAAGTTGAGAAAATCGAACAAGATTTAGAGGACTTAATTGAAGGCAGTAAAAGCACAGAAGAAGAAACTACCTTTGTTCAACAAAGCTATCATTTATATGAAAAAGATATAGAACAACACCGGAATATCGTAAAACAAATTAAACAACTGGTGAAGCAATATGTATCTGTTCAATCAAAGCTTGAAGCGGAGCAAATTGCCTATTCTCTAATCAAGACGGAGTTAGAAGAGGTGTACGGTAGGATACAGGATGTAAAGGAAGAGCACTTACAATTTTCAGAAATGCTGAAAACACTTCGTAAGGATGAACTTCATGCAAGAGAACAAATTTCGGAAATGAAGAAGCAACTTACAGATGCGAAACGACTTATCTCAAAAAGTAATATCCCTGGTCTTCCAGTAAAATATGCTGAACTCGTTTCGGAAGCAAGATTGTCTCTTACACAAGTAATGAATAGTCTCGAAGAAAAACCACTTAATATGAATACGGTCAATCAAACATTACAAAATGCGTCTGATTTAGTTTCACAGACATATAAGCAAGCAGAAGAAATGATTGAGCAAGTATATCTTGCAGAAAAGGTCATCCAATATGGAAACCGATATCGAAGCAGGGATCAAAAAGTTGCAGTTAGTTTACTTGAAGCTGAGAAATCTTTTAGAAATTATGAATATGCACTTGCATTAGAACAAGCTGCAACAGCAATTGAAGATGTAGATCCTGGAGCGTTGAAAAAAATTGAAGTTTTACTTGAAGATGATTCTAAGTAAAGGGCCTCAAATTGGGGTCCTTTTCCTTTTTTTATTTTATAAATGTATGTTATCATTTTGTTTGCAAAATATCGCATAGTAGGGGTAATAAGATGATTTATTTAGATAATAGTGCAACAACAAAACCTTTTGATGATGTAATTGATTCCTATATAAAAGTTGCAAAAAATTATTTTGGCAATCCCTCTTCCTTACATGGAATAGGTGGACAAGCTGAAAAGCTATTAAGTCAATCCCGGAACCAGATTGCTTCCCTTTTACAGGTAAAGCCGCAGGAAATTATTTTTACATCTGGAGGGTCTGAAGGGAATAATTTTGCGATTAAAGGAATTGCATTACAATACAGTAATCGAGGCAAACATATTATTACAACATCAATAGAGCATCCTTCGATAACTGAGGCATGTAAGCAATTACTAGAACTTGGGTTTGAAATCACCTATCTTCCAGTAGACGAAAAGGGTGTTGTTTCGATTGAAGATTTAAGAAATTCAATTCGTGAAGATACGATCTTAGTTTCTATCATTCATGTAAATAATGAAGTAGGGACCATTCAACCAATAGAAGAAATTGGAAAACTTCTAGAAAATTACCCGAAGATTATTTATCACGTTGATCATGTACAAGGAGTAGGTAAAACCCATCTAGATTTTAATAAGGCAAAACTTGATTTATGTACGATTTCGGGACATAAGTTTAATGGGCTTAAAGGAACAGGGGTTTTATTCGTCCGTCAAGGTGTTAGAATTAAGGCTCTAATCGGTGGCGGTGACCAAGAAATGCAAAAAAGGGCGGGAACTGAAAATGTTGCAGGTTTTGTAGCCCTTGCTAAAGCATTAAGGTTGACCATAGAGAATAGAGATGGAAATATTAAACATCTAACTCGACTAAAAGAAACTATTATAGATCAATTATCAAGGTTGAATGGTATTACAATACACACACCTGAGGCTAGCAGTGCCCCACATATCATCAATTTCTCGGTTAACGGTTTAAAGCCTGAAGTATTTGTTCATTTATTAGAAGAGAAGGAGATTTACGTTTCAACAACCTCCGCATGCTCATCCAAAAATAATGAACCCAGTAAAACATTGCTTGCGATGGGAGTACATGAAGCCCTTGCTAATAGTTCAATACGAATCAGCCTGTCGCATCAAAACAAACTGGATGAGATTCCGATTTTAATAAATGCTATTGAAAATGCAATAAAGAAATTACAACATGTAATGGGGGAACAAAATGGAATATGATCACATTTTAATACGATTTGGCGAAATTACTACAAAAGGTCGAAATCGTAATCATTTCATTAATAAACTTTTAAATAATATAAAAAGGAAGCTTACTGATTACAAAGGTATCACATTTGAAAAAACAAGAGATCGAATTTATATAAAGTTAAATGGAGAACCCCATGAAGGAATTGTGGAAGTTCTCAAAAATATTATTGGAATTCAATCCTTTAGTCTTGCTTTAAAGGTTGAAAGTGAAATCGAAAAAATAAAAGATGGTGTCTTAGCTGCCATTAAACAACTAGATCATCAAGGAAAGACCTTTAAAATATCTGCACGACGATCAGATAAAAGCTTTGAACTTGATTCCAATCAATTAAATTATGAATTAGGAAGTCATATTTTAAAGAATACCGAGGAAATCTACGTAAATGTGCACACTCCTGATATCAATATCCGTGTTGAAGTACGAAAGGAAGCCACTTATATTACCTTTAAAGATGAAAAAGGTGTAGGAGGACTTCCAGTTGGTTCAAGCGGGAAAGCGATGCTTATGCTGTCGGGTGGTCTTGATAGCCCTGTTGCCGGTTATTTATCCATGAAGAGGGGATTAACAATTGAGGCTGTACATTTTCACAGTCCCCCATATACAAGCGACCGTGCACGCCAAAAGGTGATTGACCTTGCACAGCAGCTTACAGAATTTTCGGGAACGGTTAAATTGCACATCGTCCCTTTCACTGACATTCAGATAACGATACAAAGACAAATTCCTGAAAACTATACGCTAATTTCAACTAGACGTATGATGCTACGAATCACAGATGAAATAAGAAGAAGACGTAATGCACTTGCGATTGTAACTGGTGAAAGCCTTGGTCAGGTGGCAAGTCAGACATTAGAGAGTATGCATGTCATCAACAACGTAACCAGTACACCAATTATTCGTCCACTTGTTACTGTAGATAAATTTGATATTATTGATATGGCTAAGAAAATCAATACACATGATATCTCAATTCGTCCATTTGAAGATTGTTGTACTATTTTTACACCTTCAGCTCCCAAAACAAGACCAAAGCTGGAAAATGTAACTCATTATGAAAGCTACACTGATTTTGAGAGCTTGATTGAAAAAGCCGTTAATGAAACGGAAATCATTACTTTAGATGGATCTAAGAAAGAAGAGATAGAAGACTTATTCTAATAGAAAATCATTCTATTGTTGTGAACATTTACCAGTAGTTTACATGTATTGTGCCATGTGATTTTACACATTATATACTCACAAGGAGGTGAAGTCACATGGCAAACAACAACAACAGCAACCAACTATTAGTAGCTGGTGCACAACAAGCAATTGACCAAATGAAATATGAAATCGCTTCTGAATTTGGTGTAAACCTTGGTGCTGATACAACTTCTCGTGCTAACGGGTCTGTTGGTGGAGAAATCACTAAGCGTTTAGTATCTTTCGCTCAACAACAAATGGGCGGAGGTAATTTCTAAAAACAAAAAAATAGATGGCTACAAGGACGGGTTCTGGACTAACCTAAAATAGTGAGACAATATAAAACACCTCCAAAATGGCAATACTTGAGATAAGTATTGTGACAT
>NZ_JBPFDQ010000086.1:0-23844 GCF_059415045.1 Ferdinandcohnia sp. SAFN-114
TGTCACAATACTTATCTCAAGTATTGCCATTTTGGAGGTGTTTTATATTGTCTCACTATTTTAGGTTAGTCCACATAACCCTAAAAGAAAGACTCACTCTTTTAGATAATGAAGGAATTCTAACATTAGAGATAAGGGATGCCCTTCATTTAGTTCGTCAACTAGGTAATCAAGCCTCACATGACAAGAGAAAGTTTCGTTATTCGGAAGCACTGTTATCATGGGAAGCAATTTACCAAATTGTGAGATGGTTTGTTGAAGTGTATAGCTCCTTATCAATCGAAGTACCAGCCTATCAAGATCCGACAACTCCAAAGGAAGAGCGTTACGATATTACCGAACTAGAGCTTCGGTTGAAATCACTAGAGGATGTATTAGTTGCTTCTATGAAAAAGGGAACACCCGATACAAAGGTTCAAAATGAGGTTGCAGTTACGTCAGAAGCTGCTCCATCAAAAGTGGGAGAACCGGGATATACAACGATTCGTACGATTGAGTATAAAGGGGATACGTTGGAAGTTCCATATTTTCTACGTGATGCCTTTTTGCTGCCACAACGATTCGATAAATCTGAGACTTTTTTAGTTAGACTGGGTGCTGAGCAGCAAGCACGTATTATGAGTGAATTACCAAGTAATCTCGAAGACTTGCATAAGCATGTCAAACGTTTTAATGAAAACAATGATAAACAATTTTTCGAGGAGTTAAAAATCTTTATTGAAGAAGAAAAGATTCGTAGAAAAGTAACTCTTGAACGACCAGGAGAATTGTTTTTATTTTACAAAGCAGATTACATGATCCTTACAGATTCTCTTAAACAGATACCTCTTACTAAAGACGAGTTTATAGGCGTACCAAGCCTTATTACACAATTAAACGAAGACGGAATTCATACAGTTGGCCAACTTCCGAAGGAGCTTGTGATTCTCGGAAAATATAAAAATGTTGGGGTTGTGAATGTAGCGAGATTGTTTGAGCAGTTGAAGGGGAAGTAAACCGATTTCGATGTTAATGTCACACATAAAAAATTATGAGCCACCCGGACTGGGTGGCTTTTTTACTAGTGACAGTAAATCTGGAATAGTGGCAGTATTTTTCAAATAGTGGCAGTAAATCCGGAATAGTGGCAGTATTTCCAGTTAGCAACAGTAAACTCGGCGGATTCTCAGTAATAGAGTGATATATCCATTTTACTTTCTTCAATCTTTTCATCTCTTAAGACATAAAAACTATCATTTTGTTGCAATTTGCAACAAAATGTTTTCAATTTCGGAAATAGTCTCAAAAATTTACTAAAACCATAATAAAAATACGACAATATGAGTAAAAAAAAGAAGGAAATTATTATTTTTTGACGAATTTATAGGAGCAATCCATTAGAGTGGCGAATTATCCCTCATAAATATTCCATCAGCAGTGGAATAAATTATTCGATGAAATCAAAAAAAGGTGAGTGCATAAACATAAAATAATTTCATAAACATTCTTTATTTATTAATTTTTGTCGGATAGTTTCCTAAGATGATTCTTCTAACCAGAAACAGGGGGAATAATGTGTTTAATTATATAGAAACCTTATTATTAAATTTGCTTTTTTTGGTCGTTTTTATTTTGTTTATTCCTCATATCATTGAAACAAATGTTAAGAATTTGTCATGCCAACTAAAAAAGGGAATACAATTAATTTCGGTCATCATAGCCATGATTAGTTGTATGCTATTTCCGTTTCATATTGGTGATGAGATTATCTTGGATTTACGGACGGTTGCCATTATGGTTGGTGGTTTATACCTTGGGAGAAAAGCTAGTGTCACTTTAGTCGTTATTTTTCTAATCATTCGTCTTTATTTAGGAGAATTCGGAATTGGTTTTTATGCATCAGCCATTGCAAGTTTAATCATTTTATCTGTTATATTTCTAATTCGAAATATTTTTGATAGAGCTTCAAAGCATAGAAGAATCCTTATTGCATGTAGTTTTTCGTTCTTTATTTGTACATTTGTTTTAGTCATACGATTTTTGCTTGGACATTTACATGTGTCTGATTATAAGGTAATTATCACATTTTTCTTAGTTCATCTAATAAGTACATTCTTTATTGTGTATTTCTCTGAAATGCTACAAGAGAGCTCCTACACGAATATGCAAGTTATCAAAGCTGAGAAATTAGAGGTAGTTAGTCACCTTGCGTCAAGTATTTCTCATGAAGTCAGAAATCCGCTTACCGTAGTGAAAGGCATTTTACAGATGTTATATAAAAATGAATGGGACGAAGAGAAGAGAAATCAGTTCATCGAAATCTCTCTCCAAGAAATTGACCGAGCAAATGATATTATTGGAAACTATTTAACTTTTGCAAAATCCGTACATGAAGAACATATAATCGTAAATCTTGAGCAAGAACTCCAACGTTCGATAAATGTGATTACACCAATGGCAAATATGAACTGTGTTGATATCCATACCATGATTGAACCAATTCGTATGAAAGGAGATCCTCAACTTTTACAACAATGCTTCTTAAATATTACAAAAAATTGTATTGAAGCGATGCCAAACGGTGGAAATCTTTTTATACATACAGAAGAAATGGTTGATGGTGTGGTTATTGAGATCAAAGATACTGGAGAAGGAATGTCAGACGAACAGCTTAATCGTTTAGGAGAGCCGTTTTTTACGACGAAAGGAAGAGAGGGTACTGGCCTGGGTATGATGGCGGTCATAAAAATCATAAAACTCATGAAAGGAAAATTAGATGTTACCAGCAAAAAAAACGAGGGGACACTATTCCGGATCTACTTTCCTCACCCCTAGTTCGGAGCAGGTTGCCTGACCCATATCTAGCTTGAATACAGAGAGTTAGCAGTTCTGCAATTTCCATAAATGGATGCAGAGCTGTTTTTTTGACGGCATCATTTCTTCTTTACTTCCAAGGAATATCTGGAAATTATCCTTGTAGTTTTTTTCTTCTATGCTATACTTTGATGTGTTTGATTTAACATCAAGAAGGAGGAAAAAATGAAACAATATCCATTGTTCCGCTATCTTTACATTTTTTATTCATTTGTATTTTTACTCCATACAATTAATATTTTTATAGATAGTGAGACAATCAATTACATACTCGGAGTACTTGCTATTATCATGCTCATTGTGTCATTTCCTTTAGCATCAGGGCTTTTCAAAATTCTTGGGGGAGCTTTTCTATTTATCGGAGGATATTTATTCTTTACAACAGGTCAGTCCTTTCATATTATTCCTAGTTTATTAACTTCGAATTTATCTCTATTGACATTACTAGCCATGCTGCCTTGGATGAATAGCATCGTAAGAAGTGGAAGATTTGATCGGAATATGAATCTACTAATGAGAGTGAACGTCTCAGATTTAGGGAAACTATACCCAAGAAGCTCACTCATTACGCATATTCTTGCGGCCTTTTTAAATCTATCTGCTGCAACCATCTCTCAAGATGTTCTTAAGAGTACATTATCATCTTTTAGTAAAGAAATTCGTAATTCGTTTATCACAACAGCTTCACTAAGAGGTTATTCATTAGCCCTGTTGTGGAGTCCGTTGGAGATTATGGTCGCAGTTGCTATATTTACAACAGGTGTTGAATACGTAACCCTCTTGCCTTGGCTCATTCTAATGGCAGTTATTGCGTTTATATTAGATTCTTTGTTTGGACGAATTTTTTATAAAAAATATAAGTTTGACGAAGTGACTACTAATCGTCAGCCAACAATCAATATGAAACAATTAGTGAGAAAGATGATACAGTTCGTCATCGCACTAGTCTTGTTCCTGGTTCTCGTTATTGTAATAGGAAATCTATTTGATTTAAGCTTTACGTTAACAGTAACAATTGTTATTTTCCCATTTGCTTTCATTTGGTCTTTACTATTGAAAAGACGAAGAAGTTTCTGGACAATTGGTTGGAATAATTGGAAAACAAAAACAAATACCATGCAGAATTTCATTGTATTATTTATCTCCTTGTCATTATTTTCGACTAGTATAGGAGATACATCATTTTTGGAAGTGATCCAAAAACCACTTGCCTTTGTATCGAATTATCCAATGTTAATCTTGTTCCTTATCCAGGTCATCTTTGTATTCTTAAGTATGTTTGGTATTCATCCGATTGCAACAGTGGGTATTTTGACAGGAATCGTCACTCCTATGTTTGAAGTGATCAATCCAGTAAGTATTGCGCTTGTTCTAATTACAGGTTCTGTGGCTACCTTTACAGTAGGAACGTACGGCTTACTTGTGACATTAACGGCCATGGGAACGGGTCAAAGCCCATTCCGCATTACCGTGCAGAATATGCCATTCGCAATCGGTATGTGGATTATCGGAACACTTGTTGCGTATTTGTTATTGTAATATTAAAATGAAACCGCTTGTTGGGACAGATTTATTCTGTCCCATTTTTTGGTTAGTGAGAAAAGGAATGACATGATCCACCATTCTCTTAACCTAACATCATATGCTGTCAATCCTCAAAATAGACCACAAATTCCGTAAAACTTTTCGAATAAATTTCCTCAACTTTACGAATAAATCTCGAACCTCTCCAGTAGTGTAGTAATACAACTATTCAATTGAATTATTTAATACTCGACAAAACCCGAAAGAGATTTGAACTGAATAGGTAACTATTTAGGAGGAATGTGATGATTGTTGAAGATATGAAACATTATCCATCGATTCTTAGGGTGCTCAGTGAAGAAAGGGTTAAAAATAAAGATAAGAATGAAAGCGTTATTAAAAAATACGAAAATGAACTATGCTTAGAGGGTACGGCAGTTACGTATACTGCTGCTTTAGATGAATAAGAATGATTCTCTGGAAAAAGGAAAATATCACACCAGTAAGTTAATTTTGTTATCACTTGCCATGTTTGGCACAATGACAACATGGTTCTCAATGACTGCAGTTTTGCCAACTTTAATCGATTTATGGGAGTTGAGTAGCAGTCAAGTCAGCTTTATTACGATTATGGTCAATTTAGGATTTATTATCGGTTCAGTGCTGTCAGCATTTTTAAATCTACCTGATCGCATTGAACCACATATTTTATTCTTTTGGTCAGCTATACTAGCGGGAGTTACGACAATTTTAACCGCTTTACTAGCTAAAAGTTTAATTGTTGCATTATTGTTTCGCTTTTTTACAGGCGTTGCCTTATCAGGTGTATACGGTCCAGGGATGAAACTTGTTTCCACTTGGTTTAAAGAGAGGCGTGGGATGGCTTTGGGGCTAGTCGTGGGTGCACTTACGATTGGTTCAGCTGGACCCCATTTTTTTAAAGGAATCGGGTTCTCGTCATGGGAACTGGTCTTATTGATAACGGGATTATGTTCCATATTATCTGGTTTCTTAATGCTTCTCGTAAAAGTAGGACCCTATGCATTACCCACTGGAAACTTTGATCCAAATGCGATTCCTCGTGCTTTTAAAAATCAAAAGGTACGCCTTGCGAACTTTGGTTACTTTGGTCATATGTGGGAGCTTTACGCGATGTGGTCCTGGTTTGGGATATTTTTAGCAGAGAGCTTTAAAACAAGTGGGATTGTAAATTTTTCTACATCCGCTTCAATTGTAACATTCGTAGTAATTGGTTCCGGATTCTTTGGAGCTTGGTTTGGCGGTTTATTTGCCGATCGAATTGGCCGAGAAAAAGTAACATTATGGTCATTAGGGGTTTCTGGGACACTCACACTTTTTATAGGATTTTTCTTCGGTAGCTCACCCTGGATTATCTCCATTTTAGGAATCATCTGGGGAGTAAGTATTATTGCAGATTCTGCTCAGTTCTCAGTACTTATCACCGAGCACGTCGATCAGCGCTATGTCGGTTCATCATTAACAATCCAATTAGCACTAGGTTATGTACTTACGATTATTGTCATTTTCCTCGTACCCTTAATCGAATCAGTTATTGGTTGGGAATATACATTTTTGATCCTATTACCCGGACCTGTTTTAGGATTCCTTTCGATGTATCGATTACATCGAATAAAAACTAGATTTACATGAAAATAGTTGGTATGAAACTGTAGGTTTTCTATTAAACTAGATATATAGTAGAAGTCCTTCGGAATGTATTAAATGAGGGGGGATAAATCCAGGAGGTCATGATGGATAAGAGAGAATTTAACGATACAATCTATTATTATTTTTCTAGAGTCGGAAAGGCGTTAACGAGTCCGAAACGAATGGAGCTTCTGGATTTGTTGACGCAAGGTCCCAAAACAGTAGAAGCACTATCGAACGAAACCGAAATGAGCATCGCGAATACATCTCAGCACCTACAGGTTCTCCTAGATACTAAACTCGTAAAATGCCGTAGACGGGGAAACTTCATGGTCTACTCATTGGGAAATACAAAAGTTTGTGACTTAATCCAATCTTTACAAAAAGTAACGGAAGACAGATTTGATGAAGTGCGCCAGATGCGTACTGAGTTTATCGAAAGACCAGAAGAAATCGAAAGTCTAGAGTTGGAAGAGTTTTTAAAAATGGAAGATTTTGATAGCTATTTGGTCGTCGATGTTCGGCCAGAATCTGAGTATAATGCTTCGCATATAAAGGGTGCAATATCAATACCATATGATTCCTTTATGGACAGAGTCAGCGAACTTCCGACAGATCGTCGAATTATTGTCTACTGTCGTGGTTACTACTGTGTACACGCAACAGAGGCTGTTCAGTACCTTTCGACACAGGGATACCAAGCGATCCGACTAAATGCCGGAATCCAACACTGGAAGCGTGCCGTTGGGACAGAGGGACAGGTACATCGTCCCACCCAGCACGTTTCTGACTTTTGTTAAATGTTGATTGATTAATATAGTTTGTACGGAGGTTGCTAATGCAACCTCTTTTTATTGGCTCTATTCTAAAAGATTGTTGCCTTCTTATAATAAAAACAAAACTAGTTGATTGGAGCGTAAGGTGGCGACCTGTCCAGTTGCAGCGGCTAGAAACTCGAGATCAGAGGCAAAATACGCCTCTTTGTCGGAGTCTCCGACGCACAGGACGTGGCGCTTTAGTCGGTCAATTTTCTCGTTTCTGTGCTAGGCGCCTCCACATTTCGTTGAAGAGGCTCAAGCCACGCCCGCGGAAAGCGTCCACCTGAAGCGGAAGTCAACGATATAAAAAAAAAGTTTGCGAAAATAGCCTTTTTAATTAAAAGGCAAACTGTCGGTTTTCTCAAAAACAAAAGCTATTGGATAATTAACAATTTTTCTTCTATAATGAAAACAAGTTCTAGAATGGGACAAGGGACCTGGCCCCGTGACCCAAGGGTAGTATAGAGGAGGAAATTATGAGTTTTCCAAAGGTTTACGTAGAAAATATTAAAAAGAATCTATTACATATTGGATCTATTAATTCCGGTAATATTGGTTATAATCGTTTAGCTTTTTCAAATGAAGAAAAAAAGGCAAACGAATGGTTAGAAGAGCAGTTAAAGGACCTAAATTTATCTGTATATAAAGATTCCATTGGTAATGTACATGGCAGATTAGGTAGCCTTGATAAACCTGCAATTGCTTTTGGTTCACATTTAGACACTGTAAATAATGGTGGCCTTTATGATGGAGCATTGGGTGTAATAATTGGCCTTGAGTGTCTGAGAGTGCTAAAAGAACATGGCTATCAAGGAGTTCCACTTGAACTTATTAGTTTTGTCGGTGAAGAAGCGAATCCATTAGGCGGTACATTTGGAAGCAGAGCGACAGCAGGGTTAGTTAAAGATGGTGATGTATCAGATGTGGAAATGGAGAAATTTGACCTTAACATGTCCAAAATTAAAGAGGCTAGAAAAAGTGACAATGCCTATCTATCCTTTTTAGAATTACATATTGAACAAGGAAGTGTGTTAGAGACTACGAACAACCAGATTGGGATTGTGACTGCCATAGCTGGCATTTCAAGAATGCATGTTCATGTTATTGGAAAAGCAAGCCATTCTGGCACTACCCCTATGAACGCTAGGAATGACGCTTTAGTATCTGCTGCCTCTATTATCCAGTACGTTAGTGAACGAGCTACTAAGCAAAACAATGATATTGTTGCGACTGTCGGAAAGTTAGAGGTTTTTCCGAATTCGGAGAATGTAGTACCTGGTGATGTTCAATTAACGATTGAGGTCAGAGGTAGCGATTGGCATGAGATGAAGGAATTTGAACAACGATTAACAGACTGGATGAATGCAAACCATCGAGTTGAAATAGCAGTGGGTGTACAAAAGCATCCCAACACTTTATCTGAGAATGTCCAAAAAGCAATAGAGAAGACTTGTCAAAACTCAAAAGTAAATTATCACTATATGGTGAGTGGTGCAAATCACGATGCGAACTCATTAACCGAATTAACAGAAGCAGGGATGATCTTCATTCCTAGTAAGGATGGCCTTAGTCATCACCCTGATGAGTATAGTTCATGGGAAGATATTGAGGTTGGTGCCAATGTCATGCTTCAGACTATTTTGGAACTTTCGAAAAAGGTGAATTAACTTGAACTTTCAGCAAATCGAGACATCCTATCTGGACTTACATAAAGCTAAGAAACTATTAGAAATCAATAAGTTGCTTACGCAGTCGTTACATTTACAAGATGTGTTGCAAAACTTAATTACTGCAGCAAGTGAATTGGTAAACATTACTGATACGTTTATTATTTATTTATATGACGAAAATACTGGAAAGCTTAAGTTTGAAGAGGGTAAAGGTCTTGATGTAGAAAGTTTAAGGAAGCTTTCCCTTGATCCCGGCGAATCCATAACAGGCCAGGTATTCACCAAAAAGAAGGCCATCCTCTTTAATTCTGAGCAAGAAATTGATGAATCTATGAGTACAATGTCTCCAGAAAACTATCATTATTATTTGAAGGGTGTACATGGTCGGAAAATTAAAAGTGCTTTTTGTGTTCCGATCGTTTACAAAGATCATTGTTTCGGTATCCTAATCGTCGACAATTTTAACCATGATGGTCTTTTTTCAATGGCTGATATGGAAGTTATAAAAAATATTGCCGACCAAAGCGCGATCGCAATTGAACATTCCCGGGTTTATAATCATTTGTTGAAGAAGAATCAATTATTAACCGATTCAATTTCAATTCATAAAAAATTCTATCAAGTGATTATTGAAGGCTATGGAATCAAGTCAATCATTCCGTTGTTAGAGGAATTGATTCAATCTCGGGTCATCTACCATGAGACCAACCTTTTTCAGAGGAATGACCGCTACTTTCCCATTGTACGTGGCCAAGAAATTCTAGGGGTACTTGAACTGGAGAAACCTTTTGCTGCATTTGTTGAAAACGAACAAATCATTATTGAGCATGCAAGCTTAGCGATGGCGCTTGAAATAACGAAGGATAGTGCACTCCTTGAACAGGAGCTGCATTTTCGGAATGAAGTGTTTAATCAGTTGTTAAATGAGGTCCAACATTATGATGTCGGACGGATTATGCATTATTTAAAATGGGATCAAACAAATGACATTCAATGTATAATTGTTGAAAGTGCAGTAGATTCACTCTGGAAAAATAACAAAGTAAAAGAAAAGCAATGGCTCGTCCTATCTATTGAGAAGATGCTGAATAACATATGTAACAAAAGTTTTGTCGTCACTCATACGTTTCAGCTCATAATCCTTCTTCCAGGAGTGACAGACACGGTAATTAAAAAAATCATTCAAGAAGTTGAGTCAATTTTAAACAAAGAAAAAATCATAGTTGGAATTGGACGAAAAACTTCCTTGCAGCAATTAGCCACATCCTATCAGGAAGCACTACGTTCCATCAGCTATGCAAAGACCTATAAGACCTCAAACATCGTTGAATATTCGAAACTCGGTATGGAACGACTATTCCATGAAATGGAGCAGCATACAATTGACATGTACATTCAGGATAAAATCGGAAAGCTCTTAAATTCAGATGCCAGTTTACTAGAAACATTGCTTTGTTTTATTTCCAAAAATAAAAATCACAAGGAAACGGCTACTGAGCTCCATATCCATGGAAATACATTATACTATCGCCTTAAAAAGATAGAAGAAATTCTTCAATCTAGCTTAAACAATGAAAAAGATTGGGTCGACCTCATGATTGCGACTCAATTATATGTAGCGAAACAGAAAAATAGATAGCAATGGAACCTGTCCACTTGTCCTTTTTACGTCTCTAATTGTGGCAACTCACAAAAATGAATTCTAAATTTTGTGGGTTGCCACATTTGTCTTTATAATTTAGAATATTATAATTAGTAACAACAAAGAGGAGAGGTGATTCCGATGGTTCAAACGTATTTTAACTACATAGATGGTGAATGGGTGTCTGCCCAATCAGGTGATGTATATGCTAGTATCAACCCAGCAAACACAGAAGAAGTATTAGGTTATTTTCAGAAATCTGATGAACGCGATGTTGAGGTAGCGATTCAAGTAGCGGAAAAGGCATTTAAGGCTTGGTCACACGTTGCAGTACCTGAACGTGGGGATGTATTGTTTAAATTAATCTATTTGCTTGAAGAGCAAAAAGAAGAACTAGCAACTATTATTACAAAAGAAGTCGGTAAAACCTATAAAAACTCGCTAGCGGAAGTAACTATTACGATTGATGCGATGAAGCAATTCAGTGGTGAAGCAACCCGTTTAAAAGGGGAAACAGTGCCTTCAAAGAATGCTGAAATTTTTGGATACACCGTGAGAGAACCTCTTGGCGTTGTTGGAGTAATTGCGCCTTATAATTTCCCTCTTGGGATTGGAATTTGGAAGATCGCCCCTGCGATTGTTGCTGGAAACACGGTTATTTTTAAGCCAGCTAGCAACACATCACTTATTAGCGTAAAAATTATCGAACTCTTTGAAAAGGCCGGTGTACCTAAAGGAGTTATTAACATGGTAACAGGTCCAGGTGGTGTTATCGGACGTGCGATCGGTAATCATCAGAAAATCAAAGCTGTATCTTTTACCGGTTCAACCGACGTAGGATTAGCATTAGGAAGAGCAGTCACAACTCGTGGCGGAAAAATGCAGGCGGAAATGGGCGGAAAAAATGCCTCCATTATCCTTGAAGATGCCAATTTAGATGAAACGATTCAAAATGTAGTCATCAGTGGATTTTTTGATAATGGACAACGCTGTACTGGGACAAGCCGATTAATTGTTCCAAGAAGTATTTCAAAAGACGTTATTAGTAGATTAGTAGAAGCAGCCAATGCCTTACATATTACCGATGGCTTTGACGAAAAGGTAGACAATGGTCCAGTGATTGATGAAAGTCAATTAAATCTTTACTTAAAACATGTCGATTTAGCAATTGAAGAAGGTGCAACACTTGAATGTGGTGGTAAGAGATTAATAGACCAAGGACGAGACAATGGCTATTTTGTCGCACCAACAGTCTTTAGTGGCGTTACACCAGAAATGACTATTTTTAGTGAAGAAATCTTTGCACCTGTTATCGCAGTAATCGAAGTAGATTCTTATGAGGAAGCATTAGAAGTTGCAAACGACAGTGATTTTGGCTTATCATCAACGATTTATACAAAGGACCTAGAAAAAGCCATGCATTTTGTGAAACATATTCAAACGGGAGTTACACATGTCAACATTCCATCGAATTATTTTGAAAACCAGTACCCATTTGGTGGTAAAAAAGCATCCAGCTTAGGTCCGAGAGAACAAGGTTCAACTGCCCTCGAATTCTGGACAGAGTACAAAACAGTATATATCAAAGCGTAAATTACTAGTTTACAAGACTGGAGGATTATGATGACAGCGGTTGGTATAATTGGATGCGGGTTAATGGGAAGTGGCATTGCGAAGAACTTACTCAAAAAACAATTCAAAGTCCACGTATTTGATATTAATGAAGCTGCGGTGAAGAGTTTAGTTGACCATGGGGCGATTGCTTCTGCAACTCCTACTGATATGGCAAGTGAGATTGACTTTTTAATCATGTCACTTACTTCACCTGATATTATTAAAGATACACTGTTACACGAACAAAACGGTGTTCTATTTAAAATGAAAAAAGGTTCTTACATTTTGGATATGAGTACAAATGATGTACAGCTTACGAGGAAAATTCATAACACAGCTGAGGAAAACGGGGTCCAGTTTTATGATTGTCCACTAAGCGGTGGCCCTGAAGGAGCTGCAAACGGGACGTTGACCATTATGGTTGGTGGAAGTAAGGACCATTTTCCTACCATTCTCCCAATTTTAAAAGCTGTCGGCAAACATATTGAATATGTAGGGAAGAGTGGAGCAGGGCAAACCGTAAAGCTTTGTCACAATATGGTCGTAGCAGGTGTGATTACCTTATTAAGTGAAGCCTTTATAACTGGAGAAAGAGCTGGGGTTACAAAGGAGAAACTTGCGGGTATTCTACAAAAAGGATCTGGTCAAACCCGAGCAATGGATGTATTCGGGGTGAATATATTAGATGAATCATTTGACAATGTAAAGTTCTCTCTTGCCAATATGACAAAGGATATCCACTTGTACCGTCAATTGGCTGAAAACTCACAAATTTCAACTTTTGTCAGTGACATCACACATCAACTCTTTCACTTAGGTAAGAACAAAGGGAAGGGTCAACAAGATTCATCAGCGGTATATACCGTCTTAAAAGAAATGATGGAACAATAAAAACCACTAGGAGGGCATTTATAATGGAAAAGTTATTTGAGAAATTAGACGAAATTTATGATGAAATTGTCTCTATACGCCGTTATCTACACGAATACCCAGAGTTATCTTTTGAGGAAGTTAAAACAGCAGAATACATTGCAACTTATCATGAAAAATTAGGTCACGATATTCGCACAGGTGTTGGAGGCAATGGAGTAGTAGCTTATCTAAAAGGAGATCGTCCTGGACCAACTATTGCCTTACGTGCAGACTTCGATGCCCTCCCGATCTTAGAGCAAACGGATGTACCGTTCAAGTCAAAAAATGATGGTGTGATGCATGCATGTGGACATGATGGTCATACTGCAACTTTACTTGGTTTAGCGAAAGTGTTAAATAGTATGAAAGCAGAACTTGAGGGTACGGTAGTATTCATCCATCAGCATGCAGAGGAATTACCACCGGGTGGTGCCATTTCTATGATCGAAGATGGTTGCCTAGATGGTGTCGATGTAATCTTCGGCACACATTTACAAGCTCAAATGCCAGTTGGAGAAATCGGTTATCGAGTTGGTGCAATCCAAGCAGCTCCTGACCGTTTCGATATTAAAATTCAAGGGCGAGGCGGACATGGTGCCTACCCACATCAAACAATCGATAGTATTGTCGTTGGAGGTCAACTCATAAATAATTTACAACAAATTGTTAGCCGTAAAGTAGATCCATTGGATTCTGCCGTTCTATCTGTAACCTCATTCGAGGCAAAAAATCCTTACAATGTCATCGCTGACTATGCTGAAATGATTGGTACCGTGCGTACTTTCAAAGAAGAGACGCGTGATTTTATCGAAAAAGAAATGGAACGAGTGGTTCGTGGAACATGTGATGTGAATGGTGCAGATTTCGAATTCACCTATACACGCGGCTATCCGACCCTCATCAACCATAAGGAAGAAACCGAATTTGTTGCAAAATTGGCGGAAGACGTTCCAGGAGTAAACAAGGTTGCTGAAACAGAACCTGTTATGGGCGGTGAAGATTACGCTTATTATTTACAACATGTAAAAGGTACCTTCTTCTTTACAGGTGCAGAGAATCCAGAGTGGAAAGACTCTTACCCTCACCATCATCCAAAATTTAATATCGATGAGCGTGCACTTTTAATCGCAGCAAAGGTATTAGGGAAAGCAACATTAGAATATATGAAAGTACATGCAAAAGCGGCTGTAAAATAAATACCATATAAACAGCATCACTATAAAAAAGGGGGAAGAGCAATGAGTGAAAATGCAACGAATCTTTGGAAGGATTGGAAATTACATCTTTTAGTATTTGCCATTGTTTTGGTGACTGAATTGATAGGCACACATCGTATTCCAATTGGAGCAGGGGTCATTTTATTACTACCGATGTTGTATGCAGTTATCGTTGGAATTGCAGTCTATTTTACGCCACTTGTCACAGAAAAAATGTCTAAAAATGCGGAAAATCTCGTATTTATTTCCGTAACATTATTGATTGCAAAATTTGGTGTACAAGCAGGTCCAGCTTTACCTCAATTAATTGAAGCAGGTCCAGCCTTAATGCTTCAAGAACTAGGAAACCTAGGTACTATTTTTATTGCATTACCAGTAGCTGTATTCTTAGGATTAAAAAGAGAAGCAATTGGTATGACCCACTCCATCGGTAGAGAACCAAACTTAGCCCTTATTACGGATAAATATGGTCTTTCTTCTCCTGAGGGTCGTGGTGTAATGGCGATCTATATTTTCGGTACAGTGTTTGGATCGATTTTCTTAGGTCTTATTTCAGGATTTTTGGCAACAGCAACACCACTCCATCCATACTCTTTTGCAATGGCAACAGGGGTAGGAAGTGGTAGTATGGCTGCAGCATCACTTGGGCCACTCGTCGCAGCATATCCAGATATGGCAGATACAATTACTGCATTCTCAGGGGCAAGTAACCTATTAACTTCTGTAACAGGATTGTACGCTAGTATTTTCATTGGCTTACCATTAACAGTGAAGTTATATAATGTTCTTACTAGAGTAAGAGATAAAAAAGCTGCGAATTCGAATTCAAAGGGGGCGTAACAACCAATGTTAAAAAGTATTCAAGAATGGGTCTTATTATTTATTATTTGTTCTATATCAGTTCTTGCAGGAAACTGGATTGGTTATGATGTTATGCCACTTGCAGCCATTCCAGGAATACTTGTTCTTGCTGGAGTAAGTTTGGCCGGATTAATTATTCATAAAGCAATTCCATATAAAAAGGTTCCAAGTATTGCCTACATTGGGATTCTAGCATTCATTATTACAATCCCAGGCATGCCATTCCAAGAAAAACTCGTAGAATGGACAGCACAAGTGAATCTATTAGCGATTGCAACACCAATCTTAGCCTATGCTGGTATTTCCATCGGACGCTCATGGGCAGATTTCAAAAAATTAGGCTGGAGAACAATCGTTATCGGTATGTTCGTTCTACTCGGAACCTATCTCGGATCCGCTATCGTAGCCGAAATCATCCTACGAATCCAGGGAATCATCTAATGGGACACAGGGACAGGTCCCCTGTCCCAGAAACATTTTGAAAGAAGGTCTGTATTTATACAGGCCTTTTTTCCTGTTTTTTAAACAATGAAAATTGTCATGGCTAAAACTACTCCTGTAAAATTCAAATCCAAAGACCCGTATTCTATGAATTCCTCTACTATTCTGACATTATTGCAAACAAATCTCCTACTTTTTTACTGTAAAAACTTTACAGTCTATTAATCACCCCTTTATATTCAGTAGTTATTCTGGAAGGAGATTCTTGGTATAATGAAAATATACTTCAAGAATATTCTATATATTATAAAATTATATTTTAGTAGAGAGGAGAACTATGTATGAATGTAAAGTGGTGGAGAAATGTTTTGTTTGCCTCAGCCATAACAGTACCATTAGCACCTACTGTTCATGCAGACAATGAACCATCAGATGTAGCTCAAGCACGATCAACTTCTTCTGACAGAACAGAACCTGTCATTTTTGTTGGTCCAGCTGGCAAGACGCTTGTTTCGAAGGAAAGTACAACACCGATTGGTCCTGGTATTAAGCTTGCTAGGTTTGAAAGGTTTGATGCACGAGGCTGGCTAAATGGAGAAGTAATGACCATTAACCTTGGTAATGATAGCATTTCAACCGATATACTTTATCCTGGAAGTGTTTCATCTGCGAAACCATTATCAGAAATGGCGAAGGAAGCAGGTGCAATCGCTGGGGTCAATGGAGATTTCTTCGATATTAATAATACGAATGCTCCTCTAGGCACTGTAGTTAGTAAAGGGGAAATGGTAAAAGGTCCCCAAGGTAGTCACACACTTACTGCAAGTGTTGATAAAAATGGTTTAGGTCATATTTCTAACATTCTATTAGATGGAAAAGTTAAGCTACCTAGCGGAGAAATCACACTAGACGCACTCAATCAATACGCAATTTCAAAAGATGGTATAGGATTATACACTTCTGTCTGGGGAAGCGCTGGAAGGTCTCAGGATGGAAGCCCTGTGTATGAAGTAATAGTCGTAGATGGAAAAGTTACAACTGTAGAAGAAGGTGCAGGGAATGGCGCCATTCCTGAAAATGCTTTTGTCCTTGTTGGACGTGAAAAAGGTGCAGAGGCCTTAAGAGCTTTATCTGTTGGAGATGAAGTAAGTGTAGAATATGCTCCAAAGACTGACATCGATGTTTCATTTGCAGTTGGAGGTAATATCAAACTTGTCGAAAGTGGAGCGGTAATTTCGAATTTAGATGATACGACTTCCGCACCACGAACTGCTGTTGGTTTTTCCGAGGATCGAAAAACGATGATTTTAGCAGCAGTGGATGGACGTCAAACAGACAGTCGAGGTATGACATTTAAAGAATTAGCCGAACTGATGAAGGAATACGGTGCACATTATGCCTTAAACCTTGATGGTGGAGGTTCCACAACCATGGTTGCACAAAATCCTGGTACGAAAGATGTGAAGGTTGTGAATCAGCCATCCGATGGCACTGAAAGATCAGTACCGAATGGGATTGGAATTTTTGCAAAGGCTGGAAGTGGTGAATTAAAGAGCTTTGCAGTTAATACTGCATTTAAATCTGATATGAGTAACCGCGTATTCCCTGGATTAACAAGAACGTTTATTGGTTTAGGGCACGATGAAAATTACTCTCCAGTTCCTGTTGGTGAAGTGAAATGGAAGGCTCTTCCCGCAGACGTTGGTAAATTTGCGGAAAATGGCGTTTTTCATGCTAAAAAGTCAGGTAAAGCCATTGCTCAGGCACAAGTAAAATCTTCAAAGGGTTCGATGGAGATCACCGTCCTTGGTAAATTGGAGCGAATTGAAGCATCACAAGCACGCCTAAGTTTGGAATTAGGACAACAAGCAAGTTTTTCTGTTAATGGTTATGACAAAGTCGGATACAACGCACCAATTGAAGCTAGAGATGTAAATTTAGACTATGATGAGTCAGTAATTTCGATCATGGAAAATGTGGATGGTAGCTTTACTGTTATACCTAAAGCTGATGGTGCGTCGGCGCTCATCACAGTAAAAGTAAAAGACGAGGTTACGTATCTGCCAGTTACAATTGGCCTAGCTACAAAGAAAGTCGATGATTTTGAAGAGATAAGTGGGTGGTCCTTTACAAAATATCCAAATGAAGTTGGAGCATCTATGAAGCATGTTGCTGGTAGGGATGGAAAAGGGATCGAGTTAGCATACGATTTTTCAACAACAACGGCAACTCGTGCTGCTTATTTACAAGCATCTCCTACGATTGAATTACCAGGTGATGTTCAGAAAATTGGACTTTGGGTAAAAGGGGATGGGCAAGGAGCATGGCTTCGTACTGTCATTGAAGATGCAGCAGGGACAAGATACACATTATCACTTGCTGATGCAGTAGATTGGTCAGGCTGGAAGTACGTTGAGACGACGGTCCCTGAAGGCGTACGATACCCTGTAAAGCTTTGGAGAATCTATCCAGTTGAAACGAACAAAAATGAGCAATACACAGGTCAATTGGTATTTGATGATGTAACTGTTAAAGTCCCCACTTCTATAGAGGTTCCAGAAGTAGCGAAAGATCCAGACCCGCTCATTATTCAAAATGGAGAAATTGAAAAAGGACGTTGGACATTTGCGGTACTAGCTGACAGCCAGTTTGTTGCAAAGGATCCGAATAGTTCTCAAGTACAAATGGCAAGAGAATCTCTAAGACAAATTGTTGCAGCAAAACCAGACTTCCTTGTAATTAATGGTGATTTGGTTGATACAGCATGGAAAGAAGATTTTGCATTTGCTGAGCAAATTTTACAAGAAGAAGTTGGAGATAAACTCCCAATCTATTATCTACCAGGAAACCATGAAATTATGGGGCCAGGTACACTGGATAATTTCTTAGAAGTGTATGAAAATAACCGTTATACTTTTGATCACAAAGGGACAAGATTTATTTTGCTTGATTCATCGACAGGAAGTTTCCGTACGAGTGATTTCCAACAGCTACTCGATTTAAAAAAGACATTAACGGAAGCTGCAAAGGATTCAAAGGTTAAAAACGTAGTTGTCATGGCGCATCATCCAACGCGTGATCCACTACCTACGAAAAACAGCCAGCTTAGTGATCGAAAAGAGTCTAATCTTCTTGAACAATTCTTAACGGAGTTTCGTCAAACTTCAGGAGGTAAGGGGGCACTGTTTGTCGGTGGTCATGCTCATACTGTAAGTGTTGATCGTGTCGAAGGTGTTCCGTATATGGTTGTCGGTCCTTCAGGAAAAGCACCATATGGCTCCAGTGATGCAGGTGGTTTTTACGAGTGGACGATGTTCGGAGTCGACCCAACGCCTGTACCGGACAAGGCTATGGGGCCAGGACAATCTAATGGACAAAGTTCTGTTTCTGGTACTGACTGGATTCAAGCTGAAGTGAATCCACTTTTATTAGATATTACTCTTCAAGCACCGTCTGCAATAAAAGTAGGAGAAACAGTACAAGTTGAGGCAACTGGGCATCAAAAAGATAACCTAAACTTCCCACTTCATTATCCAGCAACTGTTCAATGGGAAGCGAGTGAGAACGTCTTTATCGGTAGTGGGGAAGAACTAACCCGGGCTGAAACTTCAGGAAAATACGCTGCACTCTTCGACTACACAACAGGGGAACTAAAAACTCTAAAAGCAGGAGAAATAACACTAAAAGTCGAAGTAAATCAAATGACCAAAGAGCAAACCATCACAATCGAATAATGGGACAGCGGGACAGGTTGACTGTCCCGCTTTTTATGCTTGGGACAAGTGACCCACCCCCACGGTTCATCCGCTTATTTCACAGCTGCTACGCCCTTGTTTATGATGTTATTGACCAATTCGCCCAGTTCTTTTGGGGATTTGTCCATTCCGTTCTTTAACCATCTTTTGATCACGTAAATACTTCCACTTATAATGAAGGTACTGAAATATTCAGAAACGTTCCCGTCAAGATGGCTACTGGCCCAGTTCTTCATGAGGTATCGATGGACAATATCCATGACCTTTTGCTGAAACGTGGTATCCACATTTTCATTCAATAATGTTTGGCAAATATCTTTCTTAGTCACAATATACTCCAGCAATTTTTCTGTCATTTGTAGAGTTTCGTCTTCTTTATCAAAATCATATTGATTGAGATACGTAATCATATCCTCAATAATCTCTTCTTCTATTTTTTCAAGTAGGTCATATTGGTCAGAGTAATGAGCATAAAACGTAGAACGATTAATATCTGCTTCCTTACAAATTTCCTTTACTGTAATTGTCGAAATTGATTTCTCTTTTAATAGCTTCATAATGCTATCCTTTAATACCATTCGTGTGTATTGTTTACGTCTATCTAATTTAGTTGATGTCATTTTAATCCCTCTTTTATTAGTTATCCAACATATTAGGTTATTATGTTGTGAAACGTACTCAAATTAATAAACTGTTTGTTGAATAGGCAACACCGTGTCGATATAATATTATAGTGGAATTGCCGGTTATGCAAGAGAGGGTGAAACATTATAGATATTGCAACACGAATTATTAAACATAAAAAATCAGTTGTCATCGTATTTATGCTCCTCACACTTTTAGCAACCATTGTTCAGTTTGGGGTTGTCGTTAACTATAATATGGTTGACTATTTGCCGGAGGATGCTCCTTCTGTGAAAGCCATGGAAATTATGGAAGACGAATTTGAAGGGGCTGTGCCGAATACGAGGGTCATGATACATGACGTCACGATACAGGAAGCACTAGGTTACAAAGAGAAACTTTCTGAAATTGATGGTGTGTCGGATGTCACGTGGTTAGATGATGCCATTGATATTAAAACGCCTATCGAAATGGCGGATGAAGAGACTGTTGAGTCTTACTACAAGGAAAATAACGCACTGTTTTCTTTAAGTATTGAAAAGGGAGACGAAGTTGCGGTAACGGATGCCATCTACGAGGTTATTGGAGAAGAAAATGCAATGGCAGGTGAAGCTCTAGATACAGCCACTTCACAAAAGATGGCTGGTCAAGAATCATTATATGCTGCTCTATTGTTAGTACCAATTATTATCATTATCCTAGTATTATCGACGAACTCATGGGTGGAGCCGGTATTTTTCCTTACTGCAATTGGGGTTTCTGTTCTCATTAACCTTGGAACCAATATTTTTCTAGGGGAAGTTTCGTTCGTAACCCAATCGGTTGCACCTATATTACAACTAGCGGTGTCACTCGATTATGCGATCTTTTTACTTCATAGTTTTTCAGACTATCGAAAGACAGTTTCCGATCCAAAAGAAGCAATGCAGCTTGCGATGAAAAAATCGTTTCCAGCCATTACAGCAAGTGCGTCAACCACCTTTTTTGGGTTTATGGCATTATCATTAATGAATTTCCAAATTGGTTCAGACCTTGGAATCAACCTTGTAAAAGGGATTTTACTAAGCTTTATCAGTGTTATGGTGTTTTTACCAGCTCTGACTTTGTTATTTTTTAAGTGGATCGATAAAACACAGCACAAACCACTGATCCCAAGTTTTACTAAAATTGGAAGCATGGTTGTGAAATTGCGAATTCCAAGTTTACTATTAGTTGCATTGTTAATTGTACCTGCGTTTATGGCCCAAAGTGAGACGAATTTCATCTATGGTCTTGGAGATCAACCTGAGTCAACGAGAGCTGGTAGCGATAAAATGATAATCCAGGAAGAATTTGGAGCCTATACTCCTATGGTTCTACTTGTACCAAAAGGGGATTTGGCCAAAGAAGAAGCGTTCATTCAAGATATTGAGAAGATTGATCAGGTATCGAGTGTTCTAGCGTACGTTAACACTGTAAGTAGCGCGATTCCTCCAGAGTATTTGGACAAATCGATCACTGAGCAATTTTATTCAGACAACTACAGTCGCATTATTATTAATACAACAACTAAAAATGAAGGCGACCAAGCATTTTCTTTAATCGAACATATTAAACAAACTGCAGAAGAGTATTATGGAGACGAGGCACATTCACTTGGGGAAAGTGTGACATTGTATGATATCAAAAATACGATTCAAAAGGATAACGCATTAGTGAATCTCTTAACGGTTCTTACGATTGCCCTTGTCCTTATTGTGACATTTAAGTCAATCTCGTATCCTATCGTGCTATTGCTCACGATTCAGACTGCTGTTTGGATTAATCTCTCCGTCCCATATTTTACAGATTCGTCATTAGTGTATGTTGGTTATTTGATAATCAGTACGGTACAGCTTGCCGCGACGGTCGATTATGCAATTCTCTTGACCGAAGACTACACAACGAATCGAAAGCAAATGTCTGCACTTCAAGCGATTAAGAAAACACTTGATGAGAAGATTTTCTCTATCGGGATTTCGGCAGCTATTTTATCAAGTGTAGGTTTTATTTTAGCGTTTACCTCATCAAACCCTATCGTATCATCAATTGGACTGTTGTTAGGAAGAGGAGCCTTGCTTGCATTTATCATGGTCGTATTTTTCTTACCAGCACTTGTGTTGGTTTTTGATAAGGTTATTGAAAAAACTACATGGAAAGCAAATCATTATAAGGAGAAATGAGGATGAAGAGAATACACAAAGTACTATTAATCTTACTTTCTATCACTCTCGTATTGCCGTCATTTCTTGTCACTGCTGCATCGGCCGACGGAATAATCTCAACGAAAGATGAGGTCGTATATGCAACGCTGAGTGCCACTGGAAAGCAGCAAGATATATATGTGGTTAATACTTTGGATATCGAAAAAGCAGGGAAGATCGTCGATTATGGATCTTATTCAACATTAAAAAACTTAACAGACTTCTCAGAAATTATCCATAAAGATGATAAAGTAGAAATTATAGCTCCAGAAGGGAAATTCTATTATCAAGGTTCAGTTAATGAAAAAGCATTACCTTGGAATATTGATGTATCCTATATACTAGACGGTAAAGAAATGGCACCAAAAGAACTAATTGGTGAAGACGGAAAAATTGAAATACAGATAAAAACGTCTTCAAATGAAGAAGTGAATCCGGTCTTCTTTAAAAATTATTTATTGCAAATTTCATTAACACTTGATCCAGCTCTTTACACGAACATTGAAGCTGAAGAAGGAATGCTTGCAAATGCAGGTAAAAACAAACAAGTTACTTTTACTGTCATGCCTGAAAAAGAGGAAGAATTCGAACTCCAAGCAGATGTTGTCGACTTTGAGTTTGAAGGAATCAACATTACAGCCGTTCCATCATCGATGTCGATTGATGCACCTGAAATCGATGAAATGACAGAAGACATGTCATCTTTAACGAACGCAATCAAGCAGCTTCATGATGGAGTAGGAGCGTTAAAGAATGGCGTTTCCGAGCTAAATAGTGGTGTGCAGGAACTTCAAAACGGTTCTGGTCAATACAATAAAGGTATGACTGATATTAACAAAGCTTCCTCTGGTCTTGTTAATGGCTCGAATGAAATTGGGAAAGCTCTTGAACAGATAAGCAAGTCCTTAAATTCTGGATCTGAAGATGTGAATCTTGGCGACCTTGATAAATTAACCGCTGGACTTCAGCAAATGGCAGCGAGTTTACAAGGGACAGTATCAGAAATAGCTAAGCTTAAAGAAGGATATTCAACAGCTTACTCTTCATTAGACAAAGCAATAGCAACTATCCCAAAAGCAACAATTACACAAGAACAAATTCAAGAACTACAAAACAGCGGAGCAAATCAGGAAGTTGTCAATCAACTTCTGAACACATATACGGCAGCACAAACTGTTAAAGGTACCTTTACTCAGGTCCAAGCTGGGTTTACGGAAGTAAATAATGCTTTAGCGGGATTAATGACTGGACTCACGGAAGTGGCAACAAATCTCAATCATATGGCAACCGAGGTTTCAGCATCATTAAAAGCATCGGGTTCAACTGAATCTCTTTCTCAGCTACAAAATGGCCTTGCTGCATTATCCGCCAATTATCAAACATTTCATTCAGGATTGGTGAAATACACAGGTGGAGTTGGTCAGTTATCGAAATCCTATCAAAAAATGCATCAGGGAATTGTGAAATTATCAGGTGGTACAGGTGACCTTGACAACGGAGTAGCTGAACTACACAATGGTACTCGTAAATTATATGAGTCAACGAGTGATTTACCAGAACAAATGAAGGAAGAAGTGGACCAGATGATATCCGAATATGATAAATCAGATTTCGAAGCGTTCTCTTTTGTATCAGACCAAAATAAAAATGTTAATCTTGTCCAATTCGTCATAAAAACGGAAAGCATTAAGAAAGAAGAACCAAAAGCAAAAGAAGTCGAAGAAAAAGAAGTCAAAGGCTTCTGGGCGAAGTTGATTGATTTGTTTAAATAGAATCTTTTCTAAGAGATTGTTGTATTTTGATAAAAAAGCGCAAAACTAGTTGATCGGAGCGTAAGGTGGCGACTCCTCGAAAATGTATTCACATTTTCTTCGTGCGTGGATTATTTCAAAGAAGCAAATTTCAATGTCCAGCGGGAAAAGCGTGAGACATGAGACCCCGCAGGTGCGGTAGCGACTTGTCCAGTTGTAGCGGCTAGAAACTCGAGAAATTTCAACTCCTCCTTCAGAGGCAAATTACGCCT
>NZ_JBPFDQ010000087.1:0-23621 GCF_059415045.1 Ferdinandcohnia sp. SAFN-114
TCAAATTAATGAAAAAGTGTTAAATTTAATATGGATAGGTGTTTTATATATGTCTCATTTGGCTAGGTCAGTTCAACTAATTGCTTCTCTTTTAAAAATTCCTTTGTAAATTCATATGAATTTTCAATACTAGAAAAGTCGTCTTGGGTTTTGCTCCAGCCTAATCCATTCTTAAGCCTAAAGATGAAATTTATAATTTCGTGAATATGTTTTATTTCATCAACATTAACATCCAAATCATTTAAATCTCTGTTCACTAACAAATATAGTTGATCAAAAGCATTGACAATATTACTCCTGATTTCGGGTTTAGTATTTTTAAGTTTTTCTTTTAAGTTAATAAAATCATTATTTAAGACATATTCATCAAAAGTTCTTTCTTCTCTTCTACCTAACAAAAAATCAATAGAAACACCAAAGTAGTCGGCTATTTGCTCGAATGTATTAAAGTTTGGTTCTCTTTCTTCTCTTTCGTAATTTCCCAGTGTAGTAAATGCTATGCCTAAATCATCTGCTAATTCTTTTAAACTTAGTCCCTTCTCTTTTCTTAATTGTCTAATGCGTTCACCGTACATAAATTTATTTCCCCCAATTGAGTAATTTACTTATATTTTACACAAAACGTATAACTTAGTAAACAAAAATTACACAATTAGAGAAATTATTAATCCAAGAGAATTCCCTGAAACCTTATTATAGAAGGCATAAAGTATAAAACCTTCAGGTATGGTTAAAAAATTTGTAGTGAACAAGTATACATGCAAATAGACTCCCCTATCAAAAAAAGACCAAATGATTACTTTATGAAGATATAATTCTTATTCAACTCGGGGCAGTTTAATTAAATTTGGATTTTTCCAAAGTAAGAACCGAAATATTAAAACCATCTATTAAACTCGAAACAATAGATGGTTTTGTGCAGTTTATTTTATTTTACAGGTTGACAACATAAACTGCCTTCACCTTTTTCAAGAGCAGACTTTAAGCTACTTAGAACACCTGACCAAGCCATTTGATGCCATTCAAATGCTTCTTTCCAATTATCATCTTCTTTAAATCCTGTATGTTCAATAATAACTTTTGTAGATTTGGTATCAACTGGTTCAAAACTAACATTTACAGTAGTTAATTCATTTTCACTATTCATTATAGATTCAAATTGATCTGGGCCTTTCCAAGAGAATCGTAATTCTTTTTCGTCAACAAGTTTAACAATCTTGCAACCTTTGGTATTCATTCCAGTTTTATTCCCAGGAATAAAATAAAGTTCATAAGCCCCACCTTCTATAGCTTCTACGACTGTTTCAGGTGCGAACCATTCTGAAACCCTTTCAGATATTGTCCAAGCGTACCAAACTAAATGTAAAGGGGCATTAATTGTAACTTCATTAATAATGGTTCTATCATTTGTAGTGGTTGTCAAAACAAATCCTCCTTTTGGAAATATTTTCATCTGTAGAATACCATTAATAGTAAGTTGAATAAAGAATTTTCTGCTTCATTGTTAATAAAAGATTGTGAAGGTTTGTACTTAAAGGGTGCGTTTCTTTAAGAAGGAGATCGCACCCTTTTTATTGAAGTATAGGTGCAGTTTAGTGAAATATGGTTAATCTAGGCCATACTAATTCAGGTAACGGATCTTTTGATTACGAATCCTTTTAACTTTATAACCTGTCGTTTGGCCTATTAATTTTTATTAATAATATCTTATTTCTGTTCTTGTGGTACGAAAATATAAAATTCCTCAACTAAAGCATAGCTCATTACAATATCTTCTCTAGCAATACCATTTTCGATTAGATTTGCTAGTACAATGCTTATTACACTACTTCTTTCATGCTCTGGGAGTCTTTTACTTAAGTAGATATTAAGAGCATATTGCGTAGTATTTTCAAGCGGGATAGCTAAAACTGTTACCTCCCCCACTTTGTTATCTGTGGTTTGGATTGAAGACCACCATGAAAGCGTCCAAATTTCCGATTCTGACGGTTTCGCGTTACAAGTAAGGTAAGACTGAGGACTAATGAAATTCAGGTCATTTACAGCACCTAGAAGGCCATTTAAAGCCTCGTTAGTTTGTATACCCTTCTTATCTCTTTCGTCAATAACAGCTTGCTTTGCTCCATAACAAACTAAATCGAAAGATATCTGATGAAGAGTGGAATAAACATCCTCGTATCTTGTGATTGCCCATCTAATCAACCTTTTCATTTCGTCCTCGATGATTATATTATCAAAATCATGTTGTGCTGCTTCTCTAATGATCCCTGGGAGCTGTTCGGTTAAGATTCCTTCACTTTGAGCAAACCATTCATCACTTAAAGTTTCCTGATTGTTTAACAGTAGCTCTCTCATAATAAAATAGCCATTGAAAATTTGGCTTTTCGAACATTGAAAAAGCATTTCTCCAAAAATTTGCTCATCCTCTTGCTTTATTAAACCGTTAAATTTGTTCTTGTAAAACTCAGTTAATACAAAAAACTGTTGGTTAAATTTAATGTTATTTTGAAAATGAGAGGTTAGTTTTTGTTCTGTGTATTGGAAAATGCTATCTAGGTCCATTGAGGCGTTCATTCTACTTGTTCCCCTTTCTCTTCAGCCATTACATTATCAATAATAAACGGTGGAGATGGTTGATCTTGTTCGTATTTCCAAACACCATCTTCACTTACGATGGTTGTAATAAAATATTCATCACCTTTGTCTGTAGAAACTTTTCGATAAAAGTACCCTTCCTTTTGGGATTGGGTTAGGGTTACTTTGGATAGAACATAGGATTCTCTTTTTACTTTTTGGTTTTTAAAAATGGTTTGAATATTGTTGTATACTCTGATTTGTTCCTCTTTCTTTTCTACCATTTCAGCCTTAGCCTTTTTAGATGCATGATGATCCATAAAATTGTAATAGTCTTCTGGTGAGATTGTTAAGTTTTGAAAATCAATTAGAACTTGGCCTACAAATTTTCCAAATTCATTTTCATCCTCATAGTATTCTTTCGTTGTAACGTTGGTATCTTCCATTATTTCTAATGAGTCCAACTCATTCTCTTGTATTACTTCATCTAGAGGTTTTTCCATTTCCTCGTAAATCTCTTTCTGTTTTTTCTCTAGTTCTTTCAGCTCTTTTTCTCTTTCCTTTACTACTACTTTACCAGCATTTACGTTCTTTTCCCCTTCCTCAACAAACTTACTATCTGAGCAGGCAAATAATACAGATACTGAAGTCAATAAAACTACGAGTTTTGCATATTTCAATTTACTACCCTCCCCTACTTTGACGATGCTTGTACTAATTTATTCTTTTCCTGATTCGTTAAAAAATTTGCTAATTCGGTGCTATCAAATGTTGATGTCCTATCGATGTTTTCCAGAAATAAACTAGGTACCTCTGGAATCTTAATTTGATTTTTACCTGGTATCACAGTAATCCCAAGATTTTTCTCAATGCAGTAACTTAGATTCTTTAAGAACCGTTTATCAACTGATGTTGGAATGGAGATACCTTCTAGTTTTCGAGAACCGAATAGATTGATACATATAATTATTGATTGATAAGTGATAAAAGAAGGATCTAACCTTTTGCTAAAGATTTTTAGACCCTCCTCATACCATTGGGCTACCAACTCTTCAAAAATAGAATTAAATGCAATTTTCATTTGTTCCTTATGAGGCTCAACAATAATAAATTCTTTTAAATTATGATGTTTAATATGATTTGAAAGATAATAGGACTTCTCTTTTGAAAACGGAACGACTAGGTACGATTCACTGCTATTTTGAGAATAAGATATTTCACCCTCACTCATTAGTGAAGCTAGTATTAAGTTCTTAAGTTCAACTTTTTTATTTGTATCTAATAGTTGCATAATTTCCCCCCTTTCCAACAAAAAAACCCAAATAGACATAGTTCATCCTATGACCATTTGGGTTTTTTCCCTTATTTTATTAATTTATTATTCTTTATAAACTATAATACTATGGATTAATCTACTATTTCAACTTTTTCCTTAACATTCATGTGACGGTCTATGCTAATTTTCACTAGTTGTGCTGCACTATCTAGTTCTATTCCGAGTGTTTCACTAATCTTCTGAACAGAGTAATTTTTATTAGCATGTAGATAATAGGCATATGATGTTCTTATGTCATTTAGCGATAACTTTTGAGGAAGTTGATAATCATTTGAAATAGCATTTAAATGAGTGTAGATTGACATTATCTCTATGGGAACAATATTTTCTTTATGTTTTTTCGTAACAAATACATAATCTGAACCGTTGAATATTGATTCGTAATAGTATTCAATGAAATAACTTTTTTCATCGTCAACTAACATTACTATACGCTTTTTTAAGTCTAATTGAACAATATTACCTTTCTCTATTACATTATCTTTTTGAATTTGGAAGTCTGAAACTCTTAACCCCTTCAATGCCAAGATGAAAATACTTTTCCGAAGTGCATTGTAATCCGGATTGGTCAGCACTTTGGGTAACAGCTCTAACAAAAATGAATAGTCCATTACATTCACTTTTGTTTCAATCACTTTATACCTGCTGATTTTAACAGCTGGATCAACCATTACTATGTCTTTATTCCATAGGTAATCAAAGAAACCTTTTAATATTGTTAAATGTTTATTTACTGTTTTCAAACTATTCCCTTGTTCGATTTTATCTTGCAAAAATCCCTTAATATCTGAAGGATTTATCTCGAAAACCGCTTTTTCTTTCCCGTACTTTTTATCAATAAATGCATAGAAGAGGTCAATAGACTTTCTGTAACTGTCAATGGTATCATCTCTATATCCATTCTCACTTAAATATCCACCATAACCATAATAACTAGAGTCCATTTTAATCTCCCCTGCCTCTATTAATTACTCATGATTTATAACTAGTGTATCATTGCCTGATTAGTTTTTTCCACTTCTTTACAAGAAAAGCTTGTAATTCAAGCTGAAATATTTTAAGCTTACTAGCTGTAAAACCTGTTCTTCGGTTGTTTATTTTAGGGTAAAAAAATACCCTAAAATAAGTACCTGAAACCCCATTTGTCAATAAGGAGAAATTATCACAAACCCCTACCCTTTTATCAACTATTATTTGATTGAAATTGATTAATATTTATTAAATAGTAGTTTTTATTAATCATAATCAATAAAAAAGACCAAGAACTTTCGTTCTGGCCTTTAAAATAATATCTTACTACTCACCTTTTTTACCTTCCAATAGTAAAGAATCAATATTTTTGCTTATAGGATCTTGTTCCAGAAAAAGTTTCATAGATGGATTATTAATCTCATTTAATAATCTTTGCTTTTCCTTAATGATTTTATCCTTTATTTCTACATACTCAGCTAGAGCTTTCTCTTTGTTTTCGTGCACTACCTGTTTGCGTTTTTCTAGCTCAATTCTACTATTTTTCAATTTTTCAAGTTCTTCTACTTTTGTTGGGACAACATCTTTGCTTTCTTCATTTGCTATTGGAATTTGTCTAAATGCAATTTTTGGACTCTCTTGTTCTGTTTTCTTTTTGCCAAACAATTTGCCGAAGAAACCTACATTCTCATTAACTTGCCTATTCACACGTTCATACATTTCCACCTGGGACTTTGCTGCATCTTCCAAGTTTTGATTAATACCTTTAACCACATTATTCATATTTTTTCTTATAGATTGAAGCTCTTTCTCTTCTTCCCTTACCAGTTGTAAAACCGATTCATGTAACTCTATAAGATTATTGATATGCTCCATATCTTTTTCCCAAACCGAAACATCTTCAAGTGCTTTTACATAACTTTGTTTTTTCAAATCATATTCTCTTGTCATTTGCATATATAAAAACATGCTAAACATTTGGTTTTCCATTCCGTTTAAATGTTCCGAAATGTCGGATGGAATAGCCGTGGTTGTGGTCCCTTTTCGAACAACCTGCTTAGTTTTAGGAGTTTCCTCTTTTATGGTTTCGGGCATAACCCCTACTAAACTTGCAATATCTACTGGTCTTTTTCCAAGTTGATCTTGAAGAAGAAATATCAGATACAAACGATAAATCCCTCTATAATCTAACCTATAAAGCTTACCCGCCTGAGAAATTTGAACATATTCCTCTAATCCGTTCCGTTGAACAATATTACGCAGCTGGTAATCCTTTTTTCCAAGTTTATCAGCTGCCTCAGATATAGTGTACTGATTCTTTCTATTTAACCCGTCCAATAAGCTATTCGGTATGAGTTCTTCGGTCAGACCTTCTTCTTCTATTAGTTGATATAAAGGATCATCCTTAAATACAATTTTAATTTCTTCTGGGATAGTCATTTCCTCTAGATCAATTACTTTTTCTTCATCAATCACATGGAATTCACCATCTATTGTATTGTTCAAATTATCCCGTTCCATCAAACACTCACCTCAACCCTCTATAAAAACTCATTATATCTTATTATTGGCTAGAAAACCTACGAATTCAAGAGTTTTGTTGTTTCCAATCAACAGTTTTATTGATATTGATTGAGGATTTTAACTATCAATAATTATTAAAGCTTATAAATCAGAAGCAATACTGGAGATGATTTATAGTGATTATTGATAATATTTATTTATAATTATTGAAACGTATTTTTATTGATTTATAACCAAGTGATTTATAACTATTGTGGTTTATAGTAAGTTATAATGATTGTTAATGATTACTAGTTAGTTAATATCAATTTATAATGATTAATAATTTATATATTTATTTATAATTATTCAAACTGATTGGTAAGTTATTTTTCAATCAGTTTGAATCACTTTATTGATTGGAAATTAAGTTTTATATTAGCGCTATTCTGAAATTGTGTTATTATGTATTTATTAAATCCAAATAAAATCTAATTCTAGAGGTGATCTCATATGTTAATGTTTATGAAAGAAAGCACAAAAAGAATACTTGATAATATTGCAGTGACCGTTGCTATTGTTACATTAGCATGTGCGGTCATAACAACAATCCTAAACTAAAATAAGAAACATCGTTCCTTCCAAGGGAGCGATTTTTTTATGTGAAAGTTTATTTACCTGGTATATTGATAGAAAGGGGGATTTTCCATGTATTTATTGAAGCAGTCTAAAAGGGACGAAATAATGCAATCTCTCAACACTGAACAACAGCAATTTTTATCTCAAACATTAAAAAGAGGTAAAAAAACCGTTTTTACTAATATTCTTGCTTTGAGTAAAGCATCGAGTGAGAACGAAAATATAGAAGATATAGCGAACTCATGGGAGTGGGTTGATTATATTGATGGAGGGACTGTAACACCAGATTTAAAGTGTGAATGTGGTAGATCATTGAGATATCAATATATCGTAAAAAATTTAATAACAAATAAAATTGTAAAATTAGGCATAAAGCATTTTGAGGATCATACCGGAATACCAGGTCACTTAGTCAAGGACATAATCAAAGGTTTTGAAAAAATTGATTATGAATTAGATGAGATATTAACCAAACACATGAATGGTTGGTCATTGCAAACAGTCGGACTTAATTTTATTCCTGAAAATCTGGTTATACCTAGTGCTATTCAAAGCCAATTGGAACTTGACCTTCCATTACTTGATTTGCAAGTAGATAGATTACGAAAACTAATATGGGGGGAATTAAAAAAGACCAAAAGCCAGAAACCAAGTATACCAATTGAAGAGATTCCTAAGTTACAAGATAACAATGTGAGTTACCAGGAAAACGTTGAGGTACCAACCTCAATATCTAATCGTCCTGTAAATTATTCAATGAGGGATAATAACACAAGTACAAAACTTACTTGGAATAACCCTTTCGATTATAAAATAGAGGAAAATGAATCTAGCAAACAAGAGAGATTAAAGCACTCTCATAAGGTAATTATAACCTCTTATATTAAAAAACAGGATACTGTATCAGCTAAGGCACTTTGTCAATTTCTAATTAATAACCATAATGCTTCAAATGTTAGGTTCACCACTGGAAGATATAAGATTTATCCAGATGTAATACTGTTTTTAGACCATTTGGTTTCTGAAAATGTCTTGAAAGTTGCCAGCAAAACATTCGAAGATTCCCATTACACAGTAATTAATAAGCAAAATACAAACAATGAAAACTCAGATGACCGTGATATACAGCAAATGTCCTTATTTGATTTTTGACATGTAAAAAAGGAAGTGGGCTAGGTCCCCACTTCCTTTTTACATGTAATTAATCTTCTAAGTTATCAAAATCCAGCGCATCAATATCTACATCAAAGGTATCCTCGGCATTTTCTTCAATTCCAACTGTTTCTTCACCTAAATCGATTCCCAAATCAGCTAAATCAAGATCCATATCGAAATCTTCTTCATCGTTTGTTGCTGCAATTGCTTCAATTGATGAATCCTTATAGATAAATTTACGTTGACGTTCAATATATTCCTGATATTCATTTACTAATCCTTTCGATAGACGAAGTGGGAGGGCGTCAGTTTTAAAGAATGTGTAGATACTAGCTTTGCGATTATTTTTATCAACGATATAACCATTGAATACTGTACCGTTTATTGGAACCTCATTAATTACTGCTTCTTTTGCAGTATCCATAAAGGAACTTGAAATTTCTTTATCAGGTGCAAGTACAGCTAGTAACCCCACATGATGAACCTTTTGAGCTAACATTTTTCCGTCTTCCTGTTTTTCCAAAAGTTCTACAGGTTGATGTAATAGGCTTCCTTGAATTGATTTAATAAACATATCCTTGATATCATGCTCATTTTTTACGGAGTTTATATCAGCTTCAACTTTATTAATTACTAAGCACCCTTGGTGTTCAAGAATCAGACGTTTAAAGTCCTGTTTGTCAAAAACTACCGAAGTACCACCACCATTTGTTGCAGTATTCATTTCGTGAATAACATCACGAATCGTTAAGTTAGCGTAATCTCTATAATTATCTACCTTTAATGCTTTGCGTTCATTTTCAGCAAGTTTTTCAAAATCATCTGCAAACTGTTGGTTATCAGCAAATATTACAAATGCAATACCTTTTGACTTGTCTTTTGCTAACTTCCAAATTCGTTGAGTAAAGTCATTCACTTGTCTTAATACATCCGGACCATCTGATCTAACTGGAAGAGTAACAATAACACCTATTTTTACCGTTTTTTCCTCAGCATTCTTTACAGCTTGTGCCATATATTTCTTAATGTTTGTTTTAAATTCAGCAGGAGGAGTAGCTTGTTGAAGCTTAATTAATTCTTTCTTGATAATCGGCTTATTATGAAAATCATTGAATTCTTCAATACTCTTTACAATTGTTGATGTACCAGTGCCACCACCAAGCCCAGCGAAGAAAAGTACTAAATCGTCTTGTGGTCTTACCCTTTGTGTAATAAACTGTTTTAGTTTTTCTTTTGCATCCTCATTTTCGTCAATTACACGCATCGCCTTTTCAGGATTTTTACCCAAACCACCTAATTCTAAGGAAACTTGGTTGCTTTCAGGTATATGTGCTAATCCTTTTAAGTCACCATCATTACTGTTTAAAGCTAAGCAATTATATACGGGTGTTCCGCTTTTATCTTTGATTGCTGCGAATAAGTCAGCCATTCTTGTTCCAGCTTGGCCAAAACCAACCATTGTCATATTAATTGCAGGGGGATTGTTAGTAAATAACATAATTCATATCGCTCCTTAGTTTTTATTTGCACTTCTTTTTATGATTTCCTCAACAACTTGCCATCCGCGTTTAGTGAGATAAAGGAATTTTAATGGTTTAACAGATTGGTAGTATAGAAGAGACATATCTAATAACTTATCAACTTGTCGCTCAGCAGTTTTCCTATGAATATTCGTTTTGGTTTGGTCATAGGAATATGTACGACCTCTTTCGTTGACTCTTGTTCTACGTTCAACCATTACATTTTCAACAATATCATTAATCGTAACGCCTCTGGTAACACCTTCATCTTTTCGTTGTTGTTGTTCAGTCTTACCTATGTATGCGCAAACTTTCCTAGCCGTTTCATCAGATGAAACAATGTCTGAAAATAGTGAAACTAATTCTTGAGGAAAGGTAATATCTTTATACTTTTGATGTAGCTCATTATTCAAAAGATTACCTCCTATTTCTTCATTTTCTATATTTTACCTCAACCCCGACTCTAATACAAGAGTCTAAATCAAGAGTCTAATAATTTTCAATAAACACATTTTTGATTATAAACCTATGATTTACAAGGGGTTTAGATTAGACTCTATAATTAGAGTCTAATCACTAAAAAATCGAAGTAACCACCTTGAATATCACATAAAAACAAAGCGTTTTTGAAAAATACAACAAAATTTTAACTGAATCGATATAAATCTCGAAGGAAACTAAAGCGAAAACTTAGTTTAGAGTCTATATTTAGAGTCTGAACTAAAACAATTGGTAAATATGATAAAAACAACATTTTATGAAAAAACATTTACATTAGAGTCTATATTCAGAGTCTAAACTTAGAGTCTTATAAAAACTGACAGCATGTGCTGCATTAACTCTCCATAACATCTTGAACAACCAGTTATTAGACAAGCCATTACATCTAAGAAAGCTATGTTGCTAAAAGGGGGTTCAATTGTTTGTTTATGGAAATTGAAGATAAATCATAGGAGCATTTGAGGGTTAAGTTGGGGTTGAATTGCGATTTATAACAGGGTCGTTTGGTCTCTAGGTCTATTTTTAAGGTAGGAGGGGGGAGGAAATAGCAATTTATTACTTCCTAAATAACTTTATGGTTAGTGAGCCTTCCTCTAAAATGAGCGTTAAAATATGCGATGAAATATACACAATTTTGGCACAGTAGTTGAAGGGGGTAACTTTCGAAGAATACCTATATTTTACCTCAAAGACCACATAACAAAGACCACATACGGTATTTGACCTTTGTTAACCGCGCAAAGGTCATATAGAAAATAAACCAAAACCACTGTTACAATAAGATTTCGATAACCAACATGAATCCCGACTACTATGTATTCACGAAGTCCATTACCCTAAAATTTCAGGTGATTTTTTTTGGTAAATTCGGAGTTCAAATTTTGTACCCTAAATTAATCATTTTTTTATTTTTCCAGTCTGATTTTTATCCTCCATATATTCAAGCTTGTGAATAATTATAAAAGGAGTTAATAGTTGTTATCTGTTAAAATAATGTTATAATTTGAGCATAATAAAATATAGCAGAGGGACTCCCCTAAATGAGATAGTATTCAAATTTATTTGAGTACTGTTTTGTCTAGGGGAGTTTTTTATTGTTAAAAGGAGGGAGAATTTTGGCTAAGCGTCCTAAAAGGAAAATAATTAAAATTGGAGAGGATGATGAAATTCGGTTATCAGATGATGAGTTTTTAATGCTAAAACTAATAACCGAAAGTAAGTTTCTTTCCGTTGATCAGATATACAGTTTTATTTCAAGGTCTAATAAGACTAATAAGAAATCATTAAGAGACAAATTAGTAAGATGGGCAAGTTTAGATGTGCTGGCGGTTAATCCTGTATATCTAGGTCGTAACGGAGTCAAAGTGTATTACTTTAGAATAGGTAGTAAAGGAATAGAAATCCTTATCAAAAACGGTTATGCACCAAAGGATTGGTATGATTTAAGAATTTCTGATTTTTTCAGAGAGAAACAACAACTCCATACAATTGCTACCCAGGAGATGGTTACTAACACATTAATATTACTGGATTACAATGAACAAATTACTTCCAAACCAGCTAGTTCCATTTCTCTTTGGAATAATGAAGGTAATAAAATCATTATTCCTGACTGGATTTTCTCTAAGGATAATCACTACTTAAACATAGAAATTGATACAGGATCTCAAGAGCATGATGTATTAAAAGATAAAATTACTAATTACATACAGCTCGCTGAAAAATATCCTGAACAAAATCATTCGGTTTTGTTTGTTGTAGTCGATGAAAGTTTACCTGTTCTTGAGGTCAAACATAAGAACAGGGACAAGCGAGTAGGAAATATCAAACAGACTGTTATTGAGCAAACAGAACAACTTAATATTGAAAATCTCAATTTATATGTTGTTTCTCTGTATCGTGCACACGGGGTGGCAGCTAGAGTGTTATTAGGGGAAACTCCGTTAGATACTCAACAAATCGGGATTGAAGTTACAACCATTCAAAAGGTACTTGAGTATAACAACAAGTTTAAAGATGAATATGACGTGAATACAATCAATGGAGATTCCATTTATATGTATCATACCCCTAGTCACTTGTATGCAGATTTAATCCTATCTGTTAGTAACAAAGCAAAAACAATTCAAGAAAAAGTATTTGTGGTATTACTGGAAGAAGGTTACATGACAGGACTAAAAAAACTACATTACTTGCATTCTGTTATGAAATCAGAGTTGAGGGAGAAGGTAGATAAAATCATAGGTGTATATAAGCGTAAAGAAGAAATGGAGCATGATCGATTAGGTGAGTTATATCCAAATTTACTTGTAGGGGTTATAGGTGATTTGGTTGAACAAATGGAAAGTGAACCTAAGTTTTATACTATGGCAAACAAGGTGAGATTGGAGGCGGTGACTTTTGAAAGAACGACTTATGTCGATAAGTGATTCTTTTGTCTCTATGAAAGACAGATTATCAAGTATGACAAATCTTCCATTAATCACTGCAACTGTATTTCTCGTTGTTTCATGTTGGTTATCTGTTAGAGCAACCTTTAACTATTTCTTTTTGATGGTAGGACAGTTTCTAGAAGCCATACCTGTTTTTATACCATTTGGAAGTCCACTTAAACCATCTATGATCGGAATGGCCGGTATTACTGTAATAACCATATTGGGCTGGCTTTTCTCTACTAAGATTAAAAAATTTCAATCTTTGAAATGGAGAAGACTAATATTCGGAAATATGATTATTGGTATTACCTTCTATTATGCGTGGTATGCAACTGTTCCTGTTTATAAAGGGTTAGTCCCATATCTTCAGGAGAGACTAGCGGGTTTAGAGGTTGAAAATGTTTGGCATGGAGTTCTACTAGGTAATACCGATAATCTAATGGTATTACTCGTTTTCATTCCAACAATTGTAGTGGTATTACTTTTACTATGGATTTTCGGTCAGTATTCCCAACATAGTGCAGATATTAATCAAGCATTTGAGGAATTTGAATTTAAATCTAATTTTCTACAACGTTTTGTAAAAATGGGGGAGGAAGAGAAATTTCCGGATGTTGTTTTGGGGCCAGACTCTGAAACTAAGGAACTCATAATCCAACCAGGTAAAGACAGAACATTAAATAATATAATCATAGGAAGTATCGGAACAGGTAAAACAGCGGCGCTCGTCCTGCCAATTCTTAACCAGGATTTACATTGGATGACAAGGTTTATTAATGACTATCCGAGTATATCCCAACGAGAAGATTATAATTCGGAGGACGTAAAAGGAGCATATCTAAATGGTATATCGGTAATTGAGCCTTCCAATGATTTATGTCAAAAAGCCTTTGAACTAGTAAAAGCTCATAACATACCAAGTGAACCAGTTTTTTATATTGATCCAACAAATCCGAACACACCTAATATTAATCCGATGCAAGGACCCGTTGATCAAGTTGCCGAAGCATTCGCCATGGTAATCGAAGGTTTAGCAGAAGGTGGGGACAGCAATTTTTTCTTCCAACAGTCCGAAAGAAACCATCTTAAACATTATATTTATTTATTAAAGTTACATGAACCAGACAAGGAAGTAACATTCGATATGTTATTGAATATGTATGAATCACCTCAACTAGTAAGACAAATGCACGTAAAATTAAAGAAGACGATTCCGAATGACTTAGATTCTATTACTGATAGAGATGAGAGAAACCATTGGGAAATCGTAAAACAAATTGATAAATGGTTTGATATGAACCATTTACCTGTAAAGTCAAGAGGCGGTGCTATTGAAAAAGTAACTCATGGAGAATTCCGTGGGGAAGAACAATATTACGATGGAAAATCCGAGTATGTACAAGGTTTACGCAACATTTTGAATGATATAGGAGCTAACAAACTATTACGTCGTGTACTATTCGGGAAATCAGATTTCAATTTTGATAAACACCTAGAGTATGGTGGCGTACTCTTATTGAACACTGCAAAGGGAGAACTCGCTGGGCTCTCCAACGTACTTGGAAAGCTAGTATTACTAAGTTTACAAAATGCTGTTTTTAGAAGAAAGCCTAACGTCTCACCGTTCCATCATATTCTGACAGACGAATTCCCGGATTACATCTATCGTCCATTTAAAGAATTTCCCGCTCAAAGTAGGAAATACAAAGTTATTGTTACCGTAGTTGCCCAGACGGTTACGCAGCTGGCTGATAAATATGGAGAAACATACATGCATACCCTTATCGGTACACTTCGTCATCGTATGGTGTATGGAGATATTCCTGATTTTGACGCGCAGCTATTCTCTAAGATATTTGGAGAAAAAGAGAGATTCGAAGAAATGCAGAGTGAACAATCTGTTTCACCATTACAGGAAACACCCACAGTACGAACTGGAAGTTCTTATACAAAACTAAAAGAAGTGATCCTGTCACCAAGCGACATTATCTTCCAAAAGCCATTCCAGTGTGCTGTTAAAATTGTAGCAAATAATAAACCTATACCTGTCAGACAGATTGATGCTAACTTTGTACCAAAAGAAGAATTTAAAGAAGCAGTAATAAGCGTAGAAGATGAATGTGGTTTATATTGGCTTGAAAAAAGAAATCAGTTCTTAAGTGAAACAAATGTAAAATTAGATGCTCCTATTGAAGTTGAAGAAGAAGGCATTGAAGAAAGAGAAAAAGATCCAGTTCATTCTTATCATCCTCGTGGTGAATTTAATACTCAAGAGCCAAAGGGAGATACGCCAAAAGGGAACTCTCCTAGAACCGTACTATTCCGACATAGAGAAACATCCGGACCAAAGGTTGAAATCAATCAACCAGAGATTGAGGAATCAAATGTTCAGAATCAGGACCCTAATGAAAGGATTGAGGAAGTTAATAATACTTCATCATCGTCCCTAAAATTACAAACTCAGCAACCACTACCGAATGTTGAGAAAGATGAAAATGGCCAAACTAATGAGCTAGTCGAAGCGAACGAACAAGAGGTAGTTTCTCCTGAAAGTAGTGTGCCAGAGCGGGAGGATAACAATCCGACAGAAAGTATTCCTGCCAAAAGTCAGCTAGGTGAAGATGAACGTAATTTCATGAAGGAATTACAAAATGAATTGCAAGAGGTTAAAAATCCTCCAGGTGAATTACAAAAGGATGAGGAGCAGCATGAAGAAGTTCCTAAAAAAGAAGAAACTCCTAACGAAGAATTTAAGCCAAAAGAGAAATTTGACATGGAGTTTTTTGGAGCAACCGACTATTAAAATAGCACTCTTATAAAAAGAAAGTTGAATTTTGTCGTAAGGTGTTATACAATTTAGGCAATAAAAAAAGTGCTTGAAGAAATAGTAACACCCCAACAACTTAATTTTATAACATAGTGGGACACCCCAATAATTGCAGTAGATTAGAAGCTACATGCATTTATTGGGGTGTCCTTTTTTATTTTCTTCTTCGCTTTATAGTAAGTAATCTTTTTTACATTATGGAGGTTGAAAAGAAATGGCAGAAATAATGACACAGTCATGGACTACTGATGAAGAATTAGAAGTCTTAGCTAGAGCAAGAAGGAACAACGAGATCCTAACAGGTGTTGTTCGTTCCGTAGGCTTTAAAGAAGCCAAAGTATTAGAGGGCAATAAATATGTAAAAAAAGAAATGGAAGTAATTACGTTTCTACTGGAAGGGTATATCAAAGCATATTGTCCCGCTACTGAGTTTTCAGAAAGAGAATATCGTTCATTAATCGGCTTTGTTGGAACAAAACAAGAGTTTATTGTTACCGACATTGACCTTGAGAGTCGAGTAGCTGTTGTAAGTGTAAAACAAGCTGATGCAGTTAAAAGTGAGCGCTTTTGGAATGAACTTGAGTATTTAGAAAAGAAAGGCGAACTAGCAAATCAAGTTTATACAGGTGTTATTTCTGGTTTCAACCCAGAAACAGAGCGTATTTTTGTTCGTATCAATGGTACAGATTGCTTTATGCTTAAATATGACTGGCAGCATGGTCGAATCCGTGACATTGCTTCACAAATTGAGCGTGGCGCAACTGTACAAGTGAAAGTGCAAAAATTTGATAAAGAGCAGAAGCTCGTTCATGTGAGTCGTAAAGCTACAATGGTTGACCCTTATACATTATTAGAAGATTTAAAAGATGCCGAAGCGGTTGTAGGGAAAGTTACAGCAGTTGACCCAATCCATGGAATTTACATCATGTTAGATATCGGTGAAGAAGTAAAGGGGATGAAACCTCGAACACTTGAAGAGCCAGTTGTCGGAGATATTGTAAGTTGTAAAATCCGTAGAATTGATAAGGCAAAACGCAGCACAAAAGTCGTGATTATTGGTTATCCTCGTGGAAAGAAAAAGCGCAAAGACATCGGTGGGTTTTTATTCGAATAATGGATACAACACAATTTCATCAAAATGAAGAATCCATAGAATACCCTTTATTTTATACAAAGGAGGGGGAAGTTCCATTTTGGGACAACCCCCTTATTCGTGGGTTTAGGGTATTACCAAAAAAATATAAACCATACACGACAATTGAAGCGGTGTTAAACCTTTATCTTAGGCATAGAATTGACGACAAGGATATGATGATTCTAAAGGTTCTTGGGGACTCTGTTTGTAGCAACGAAGACCAGTTACGCAGGTATTTAAGTTCTCAAATGTCGAGAAGTGAAACATCGACAAGGCTTGATAAATTACGTTCATTGGGTATGGCTGACCGATGGAAAATACGGTTGCGTGAGGATAAAGAAGAATTAATTCGTCCACCCGCTCCATTTACACTTGGCATAGCGGGGTTCAAACTATTAAAGCATTATTACAATGAAAGTTTTTTTATGAATCCAAATCATTGGGATGAAAAAGGGATTGGCGCTATCCAAAGATATGTAGCAATGAATGAACTTCGTTGTAGATTGGTTGAAGGGAATTCTATTCGTCAATGGGAATGGAACGCCAATGTAAACAATAACCCTCGGATAAAAAGACCATTAGGTACCGCGGAAGTGAAAACACCAAAAGGAAATCTTAATTTCATCATTGAAAGAGCACAAATGAGCCAAAACTTCCTAGGATTCTTAAAGGAAAAGTTATATCAATGGAAAATGGTTTACGATAAAAAGGGCTATCTCCAAGTAGGCGCAATGCCCGATAACCCAGCCTCGATCATTTTATTTACGTCGACCTTATCCATGGCACAATTTCTTCATCAAGAACTTATGCTCGATACGTATCCTTTTAAAGTTATGGTTTGTGTTGAAGAGGATATGTTAACGGAGGGAGTTAGTACTGCGTTTTATCAAGCAAAAGGAGAAGAATTGAAGCGAATGAGGTTAAGTTTTTTGGAAAATTAGTGAGTTAATGAGGTGGGTGTTTGAAACAGCTAAAAGAAAAAACTAAAACTTTTCAGCAACTTGAAATGCTCTTTGAACATGACATTTATACATTCCAACATTCATTAAGAGTAGCTGAATTATTGTTTAAAATGGGAATACAGTTGAATATGTCTGAGGAGTGCCAAGAAGAGTTGTACCAATTAGGTGCACTTCATGATATTGGAAAGATACGAATTCCTCAAACCATCTTGAATAAAGAAGAGCATCTAACTGAACAAGAAAGAAAAGTATTAAACCAACATACCATTTATGGTTTTGAAATTCTAAGGCATGATAAATATTCAAAAGAATTTCTTGATGGAGTAATCTACCATCACGAGAACTATGATGGTACGGGTTATCCATATGGGATAAGTTCATTTGCTGAAGGTATTCCTGTCTATGCCCAAATTCTACGAGTTGTTGATAGCTTTGATGCTATGACTAGCAATCGTTCTTATAAAAAAGCGTTTTCTGTTGAAAAAGCATTGGCAGAAATAGAATCGTTAAAAGGTATTTTTTATTCCCCAGAAGTAGTGGATTCATTCATTTCCATGTATTGGGATAATCCTCATTATTTAAGGTGGAGTTATTGACTAAAAAATACCAGAGTGGTAGTATTTACAATAGAAACATTCTTTCTTAATAGCTTTTTAGTTATTAAGGAAACACTTTCTGAAGTTCCCAGCTGCTTGCCCGGTGGCTGGGGCAAACCTAAATTAAATACTTTTAACAGCGGGAAATCCCCGAAAAGACTATGAGTAATGCTATGAAAAGAATCTAGCATTATATCATCATGGTTTTTTCGGGGATTTTTGTTTTATCGAAAATAACGGAGTGAATACAAGTGAAAAGAATACTATTAGCAATTGGAAATACAGATTACAGCAAAATACTTCGTTCTCACTTTGCAAATCATTCGGATGAATTAGAAGTCCTTGAACAAGAGATTATGCACCATAAATATTTAGATGAAATCGTAGAACTAGAGAAACCAGATATTCTACTTGTTCATGACTACTATCTATCCAGTGATACGACCATGGGACCAGAAAGAGAAAAGGAATGGATTACATTCATTCAGCACATGCGCGCTATCTATGATGATGGTATTCGAGTGGTGTTTTTATGTGAGAGGCCAAAAGGAGATCCATTCCTAAGTCGTTTAGTTCAAAACAACGTTCTAGATATTTTCAATAACAACGCAATTGATATCAATGAAATGATGGAGCAACTAAAAGACAGACCTCGATATTCAAGGGTATCTAAATTTGTAGTTAACTCGGTTTCTACTAATGAAATCGTTGGAGAGGATACTGAAAATGTAGATGGCCAAGAAACCGAAAGTGACGAGCAAACTTCCGACACTGAATCTACTCCTGCTGCTACACCAACCGAAAAACCTCAAAAAGTGGTAATTAAAAATGTCATAGAAAAGAAAGTTGAGAAAAAGGTAAAGGTTGTCAATAAAAATGTTGTAAAGCGGGATTATAGTATACAGATTCATAACAATACAGAAAAGATTGTTGGTATTCCAGTCAAAAAAAAGCTTGTCATGATTGGTAGTCCTATCGCCCGAAGCGGTAGCACCTTCATTTCACATATTCTAGCAAGGACACTAACGAACATGGGTATAGATACAACATATGTTGAGAGCCCATTAGCAAGACCTTATACATATGACCGATTTATAGGACAACAACATTCAGCCGATTACCGAAGCCGATTTTATCAATTCAGTAAATACATAGATCCAAAATTTAAAAGTATGTATGACTGGAACAAAGAAGATGTAGAACTTATTTGTAAACATCCTACTAATGAACCCATTTATGAAGAAAGTGATGTAGCTTTTGAAACCTTTGTAAAAGTCCTTTTTTCTAACAAGTCTACTGTCACGATTATAGATGTAGGTACAGATTGGCGTTATGAACTATACCAAGATGTATTTGAAATCGCTGACCATGCGTATTTTGTAATAGAACCGGATATTCCATTCATTCAGTATTTGGAAGAATCGAAAGAGGATTTCATTGAATTTTTACATAGACAAATTGAACATGAAAAGTCTTTCTTTTTAGGGAATCGCTTTGATAAATCGGTGCTACAAAATGAACTTTTAAAAGATTTATACGAAGGTAAGATTATAACCCATTTCCCCGTTTTTAATGTACAAGATGTGTTCCAAGCTCAATTTGATGGAATCTTCCTAAATGATTATAAGGATTATCAGAAACTAATAGACCCATATCTTGAGCCAATATTAGAAGATATTCTTCCTAAAGAATTTTTGAAAAAACATAAAAAGGGAACAGGCTTTTTTAAAGGATTATTTAACAAAAAGATTACGCTTGAAAAAGGAGAGGAAAGTACAGTATGAAGCCAGGAGTCAAAATTGGATTAGGAGTTATGGTCTCCTTTTTAACAATAGGTTTTATCTTTTTCTATGATTTTTATCTAAAAGAGAGGATAGATAGTGAGGAAGTGGTTGTCGTAAAAGCCGGAACAACCATACAAAAGACTGAACGAATTGATAAAAAGCACCTGATGATAGAAAGAAGACCTAAAGCATCGCTAATAGAAGATGTAGTTCTAGCAAAAGACATTAATAAAATCGTTGGGAATGATGCAAGGCATGAAATGGTTGGAAATCAGATGATATCCATGAGCATGATCGATTTTGATGACCTTGTTCCTGATACAGAATTCGGAGAAGCAATACGACCTATCACTAGTGAATGGATTTACGCTCAACCGGGTTCACTTCGGAGAAAAGATAAGATTGATATTTATTTAGTCCGTCCAGACGGTTCGACAAACTTAACACAGAATGGTCCTACTCAAGTTGTTTCTGTTGAAGAAGACGAGGAGTCAGAAGAAGAAGGAACTGAAACAGCAGCAAACCCAGTAAACACGAATGGAAATGAAAATACAGAAAGCACAAATGAAAGTGGTAGTACAGAAGAATCTCAAGACAATGTATCCATTGAACGCAAACCATTTTTACAAGGAGTTCGTGTTGTATATGTAAAAGATTCATCGAACAAAGAGGTTGTTTCATCCTCTGAAGAGGGCTCAGCTAATCAAGACAAACGACTAAATGGTTCCTCAACTATAAGTGACCTGGAAGTAATCTTAAACGAAGAAGATTTTGCAAAACTAATAGAAGAAGTATTAGGAAAAGGCTCTAAGTTGTACATCACTTATCAGTAAGGAGAGTAACACAGTGAATATTATAGTCATATCAAATGATTCATTATATAAAGAGCATTTCGAGAAAAATGAAGAAATTTCACTAGCACTATTATGGGATTCCATAAAAGAACCAAATTGCGAAATTCATGCAGTTGTACTAGATGGTGAAATATTCGAATTGAAGGACTTATCTACCGTTCGTGATCAACACCCAACAATTCCGGTTTTCTTCAAACCGCACGCTGTCCACAGTGAACAAATCACGAAAAATATTTCAAGACTATGTGCTGCCCATAAAGTTACTGTTTTACAGGAGCTTGCAACTATCGAACAAACGGTTGAGGAAGTTATTAGTAAAATTACAAATCGAGAAGATTATTTATCGAAACGAATCATTGGATTGTTCGCAACTCACTCGGGAGCAGGAAGCACCACAACTACTTTAAATCTAGCAAGATCCTTGTCACAAAGAATAGAAGAAAGAGTATTGGTACTTAGTTTAAATAGCTGGGACGCAGCCGATTATTTTTATCACTATAATGGCCACTATCTAAATGACCTTAAGGTTGATTTAAAAACAAATAATTTAACGCCAGCCAGATTATCAGAAGCCGTTGCCCATCATTTATCTTTCTATCACCTAGCGGGTAATCGTGATATCAAAATGCAACGATTCTATCAACCAAGTGAGATTGAACATTTAATTAAGGTTGCTAAAGAAGTGTTTGATGTGATTCTTATTGATGCAGGAACTCACTTTGATACAGCACCCACAGTACAGTCTTATTTATCTAGCACACTTAAATTTTTAGTAACCACACAAGAAGAAAAAGGATACAGAGGATATTTCCCTTATGTGTTTCAACAACTGATTGAGCCATCAGGTGGGAATTCCGAAGACTTCATGTTAGTAGTAAATAAATATCAACCCGCTAACACTTTAATTGATGAAAAAGCATTAGAAGAAGAATTAGGAATGACTAAAGTAGCTACTCTTCCAGATATGGGGGATTTAGGTTCAATGGCAGCATTCCAAAAGAAACTCTTATACGATATGTCAGATAGCTTCTATACGAAGAATGTTGACCTTTTATCAAACCTTATTGTTTCAGAATGTAAACTAACTGAAAAAGAATTTATAAGGGAAGAAAAAAAGGAGAAAAAAGGACTCTTTTCGTTCTTTAAATAAAGGTAGGTGTAACGAATGGCAAAAGTTGAAGAACTAAATGCTGTTTTTGATGAATTAGAGCAAGAGTTAGGGTTAGATAAACCATTTAGCTCTTCCGATTGGTTAGCAAAACAAATAGGCGATAAAGGCGGAAAGCTAGAATTTGTCACTACCTATGCCAGAAAAAAGTCATTTAAACAAATCTGTCAAACGGTTCGTAATGAATTAAATGACATTATCGTTGATGGAATGTTTGAAGCAAAGAATGATGAAAATGAACTACTCGATAATGACGATAAAGACAACTCCTGGTTAGAACGTCAACATAGAGCGGTAATTGGTGATGAATCTGCAATGGCCTATTTCATAACAAAAATTAAAGAAGTGTTAACCAATCATAATATCACAACGAAGGAATACCCATCCTTCTATGATTCTCTTGAAGAGGCAATCTTCCATGAAGTATGGGGCATGAGTATTCTTCACAAGTGGGATAAAATCCCTAACAGTGAAGCAGCGGTTATTCGAGGTACGGAATTATGGATTGATGTTGATGGTCAATTTGTGAAGCAAAATGAGGCTTTTGAGAATGAGGAAGCAGTTGAACGTATCAAACGTGCTTTTACGATGAGAGTAAAAGATGCAGTAATCAATGAACAGACACCCGAGCTTGAAATAGAACGTGAAGATGGTAGCCGTATCACCATGATACAAAAACCTCGTAGTAAACAGAATTACGTCATGTTTCGTAGATTCATTGTTAAAAACATGAGTCTTGAAGAACAAGCAAACCGAGGAACAATCCTTCATGAGGATATTGCTTTTTTTAGAGCATTATCAAGAGTTATGTGTAATACCATATTCGCAGGTCGTGTTCGTTCAGCGAAATCAACATTTATGAAAACGATGTTAAAGGAAAGAGATCCATCTTACGTTGCTGCAGTTATGGAGAAACACTTTGAATTGGACTTAACAAAACAGTTTAAAGAAAGATTGATATTTGAAATTCAAGCAAAAGAAGGGGACCTACACCATGCAATGCCAAGACTTTTACGTATGGAGCATGACTACATTGTTGTAGGGGAGATAAGATCACTCGAAACCGAAGGATATCTCCAAGCCTGTGAAAGAGGGGAGAGAGGAGCTGTTTCTACTTATCACTTAACACAAATAGAAAATGTTGTTCCTCAGATTACCAGACATATTCTTGATGAATTTCCAAACCGTAACTTCGAAAACGAATTAGAACGTGTTGCCAGAAATATAGATATTATCGTAACTATGAGCGCTGACCGTGACCGTAGACGTAAACGAGCAATAGGGGTAACAGAAATCATTTGGGATGAGGAAAAACGAACACATTCCACACAAGATTTAGTTCGATATAGCCCGGTTACTGAAAAATACTATTACTCTTCAAATATCTCGAAGTCATTATTAACCATGATGGCAGAAGAAAGCATTGAGGATACTAAGATTTTACTTTCTCATTTGAAGAGGAAAGAAAAGCAATCTTCAATGGAAGATTACTTAAAAATTAAAGATAGTATTTTCGAAACGTTGTTAGGAGAGGACATAGATGGATAGCCTTTCTCATTGGTTTTGGCAATACGGTGCACATTATATTGATGCTAGACTAAAAAGTAGACACAGATTGTTATAATAAATATATCAACTATAACGAGGTGTGTCTGTATGGCAA